>DNYO01000344.1 GCA_003506795.1 Deltaproteobacteria bacterium | reverse complement strand
GGAGTGGGCCATGCCGCGGGACTTGACGATAGAGATCCCGCGGTTACGCTCTCCGTCCCCCTCGATGTCCTTAAGAACGACCCAGGTATCCATGAGGGAGGAGACACCTACGTCGGTCTGCTCCGTGGAGCTGCCTCCCGTGGTGAGGCTTGTAAGGAGCGTCGTGACCTGCCGGGTTTTCAGAAAATCGATGAGGCGGGTCAGCACGGCTTTCACATCGGGGGCGAGACCCACGGAGATGAGGTTCGTGACCGGGTCCATTACCACCACCTGCGGGTCAAAGGTATTCACGAGCTTCATTATGTCAACGAGGTGCATTTCGAGACCTGTGAAAGTGGGCCGCTCCGAGCGGATGAGGAGGAGCTTCCTGTCGACAAATGGTTTGAGGCCGATCCCCACGGAGCTCATGTTTCTTACAAGCTGTTGAGGGGATTCTTCGAAGGCGAGATACATGCACCGTTCGCCGCGTTTGCACGCAGCCTCCGCGAAGTGGGCGGCCATGGTCGATTTCCCCGTGCCCGCACTACCGGAGACAAGGATGCTCGACCCCCGGAAGTAACCCTTGCCGCCGAACATGGCGTCGAGCCGGTCTATGCCGGTCGATATCCTCTTCGATGACACGCCATGGTCAAGGCCGAGAGAGGTGACGGGAAGTATTGAGACGCCTTCCTGATCGATGAGGAAAGGGTACTCATTGGTTCCGTGAGAGGAGCCCCGGTACTTGGCGACCCTCAGGCGTCGTGTGGATATCTGTTCGGTGACCCTGTGATCCAGGAGAATCACGCAGTCCGCCACGTATTCTTCGAGGCCGTGGCGGGTGAATCGGTCGATGCCTCTCTCCGCGGTCACGATGGCGGTCACACGTTTTTCCTTGAGGAAGCGGAAGAGCCTTCTCAGCTCCGCTCTCAGGATCGATTCGTTCGGGAGACCCGCGAAGAGGACCTCCAGGGTATCGAGGACGACGCGCTTCGCCTTTATAGTATCGATGGCATGGCCGAGCCTGATGAAGAGCCCTTCTAAATCATACTCTCCTGTCTCTTCGATCTCGGAGCGCTCGATGTAGACGTAATCGATAGCGAGCTTTTTCCGCTTTGCGAGACCCGTGAGATCGAACCCCAGGGAGTTTACGTTTGTGGCTAATTCAGGAACCGTCTCCTCGAAGGCCATGAAGACGCCTGGCTCGTCGTACAAGGTCGCACCCCTTACGAGGAACTCAAGGGCAAGAAGAGTCTTGCCGGAGCCTGCGCCTCCTGCAACGAGAGTGGGCCGACCTCTCGGCAATCCACCTTTGGTGATCTCGTCAAGGCCGGTGATGCCGGTGGGACATTTTTCAAGCTGAAGAGTGTGCGAAGCGGCTTTTCGTACTTTCACAATCCATTACCCCCTATGATAGTGGATTTTGCGCAGGTGAAGATTACTTACGTCGCGAGCCTTGCAGGGCAATTCGCGAAGACTATTTGTCATTGTGATTTTACGACTAGCCTTTTCATTTGTAAAGCAAAACCATTCTCGATCGTTACACATAGACTCCTGAAATATCAGCCCATAGAAGGTTCACCATGGTTCGATATTGCCGGAACAACGATGAAATGGAATAAAAATAAACCCTGCCCGGGGCAGGAAGGGGAGTCACATTATCTTTCTGTCGAGGACGAGTCTGGCCCGTTCGAGATCGGCCAGTGTATCTATACCGAACCCGTCATAGTGGGTGGTGAGCACCCTTATCCTGAAGCCGTTCTCGAGGACACGAAGCTGTTCAAGGGATTCCATCTCTTCGAGCCTGCTCTTTGGCATCGCTACAAAGCGCTCCAGGAAGTCCCGTTTAAATGCATAGATGCCGATATGCTTGTAAAGCAGGGGCCTGTTGGAACTGTTCCTGAGGTAGGGGATGGGTGACCGGGAAAAGTAGAGGGCGAAACCATGTCTGTCGAGGACGACCTTCACCGTGTTAGGGTCGTGATACTCTTTATCGTTGGCAATGGGACAACAGAGGGTGGCCATATCGAGGTCCTCTTTCTCCATTACCGAAAAGAGCAGGTCTGCCATATCGGGTCGAATAAAGGGTTCGTCACCCTGGAGGTTGATGATGATGTCAGCCTCCATTTCCTTTATGGCCTCAAACACCCTGTCGGTCCCGCTCCTGCAGGAGGGGCTTGTCATGACCGCCTCGGCACCGAAGGACGAGACTGCTTCCGCGATGCGCTCATCGTCGGTCGCGACGATAATCCGGTCCTTCAGCCGGGATTCGCCGGCGCGTTCATAAACCAGGCGTATAAGGGGCTTGCCGGCGATCTCAAGGAGGGGTTTTCCGGGAAGCCTTGTCGATTCGTATCGCGCGGGTATAACGATGAGCTTTTCCATTGGATGCGAACATTATACAGGATAGAAGCGTGAAAGGAAAGAGGCGCCGCCGGGCTCCGGATATCAAGGTAAAACAACTCCGGGGTTAGTTTGAATGTCTTATATTGGTGTATGAAATTACAGGCAACAAGGTTTTGTGATCCATATGTGGAACAGATAATTATAATGAGACGGGTGATGGGTAATAGGTGTTGGGTAATGGGAAAAAGCCCACTGCTGTCCAAAATAATTCATTTCTCGGGTTGCTTTGTTTATAAAGCAATGATTCAAGACAGGTAGATCCCGCATTTCAAAACCAGGTTTGCCTTATCTCGCAGTTCATCATTCCAAGTTTCTCTATTCGTCATTCCGGCGCAGGCCGGAAGCCAGGAAAACCATTCATACAACAGACAGCGTACATGTTTAAAGAGAACAGTTGGATATCCCTTCGTATGATGATTCCTTATCCGTGGTCTCTCCTGGTTTCCGGCCTGCGCCGGAATGACGGAAGCTCGGAGAAAGATCGATCTTTACATTATTTTGGACAGATGTGGGAAAAAGCCTATAACCTATAACCCATTACCCATGACCCGTCTCTAACTTCTATATGATGCATTGATCTTGACGTAGTCGTAGGTGAGGTCGGTCGTATAGATGTCGAAGGATGCCTTGCCTTCGTTGAGATCGACGATGACGGATATCTCTTTCCTGTCCATGAGTTTTTTTAACACCTTCTCATCGAAGGGGACTTCGGTGCCGCCCTTCGCGATCACTTCCCCCTGAAGGGAGATATCCACCTTTGAGGGGTTGAGGGGCACGCCGGCGTCACCGGCCGCCGCTATTATGCGCCCCCAGTTGGGATCGCTGCCGAAGAAGGCGGTCTTCGTGAGAGGCGACAGGGCGATGCGCCGGGCGATCTTCTCGGCCCATTCTTTCTTTTTGGATCCTTTTACGATAATATGGGCGACCTTCGTGGCCCCTTCGCCGTCCCGTACAACCAGCATTGAAAGCTCTTTGAGTACGGCCCCAAGGGCCTCTTTGAATGACTCCAGGGCATGGCTGTCCTCGTCGCCCTGACGGGTGAAAAGCATAATCGTGTCGTTGGTACTACATTCCCCGTCAACGGTTATGCGCTCGAAGCTGTCCCTGACGGATTGGGTAAACGCACGCCTGACCGTTTCGGGCGAAACCGGGAAGTCGGTAAAAACGAAGGCAAGCATCGTTGCAAAGAGCGGGTTGATCATACCGGAACCCTTGGCAACGCCAACGACTTTATATGTTTTCTTTCCCGTGCATGTCGCCTGCACGATTTTGGGATAGGTATCCGTCGTCATGATGGCCCGGGCAAATTCGTCGACACCGGACTCTTTTGTGCTGCCTGCCGCGCGGGGCAGGGCGGATATGATGGAATCGACGGGCAGCCTTTTGCCGATAACACCGGTGCAGGCAAAGAGTACCTGGTCGGGTTGGGCACTGATAAGGGGTGCCAGAACCTTTGAGATAGCCTTCAGATCGCCGATGCCTTCCTTTCCCGTGCAGGCGTTTGCACAGCCGCTGTTTGCGACGAGCGCCCTTACGGTCCCTTTGTCGACTTTGCGGTCATAAAGGATGTGAGCCGCCTTCACCCGGTTGCGGGTATAGGCAGTAAGGACGTTCATCTCCTCACGAAAGACGACAAGACCGAGATCGCGTCCTTCAGGCTTGATCCCCGAAGCAATCCCCGAAAACTCGATACCTTTAATCGAGATATTTTTTGCCATTCTTATCACCCTTAATCACGGTTTTGAGGTTTTGCAGTGTTTCGATAAAATCTACCGGGTCCGTCACCTGAAGGGAAGAAGACTGTATCCATGCGGTTTTCAACCCCCCCGAGGTTTTCCTGGATTCCGGCCTTCGCCGGAATGACGAACGGAAGCCAAGACCACAGGAAACAGACTTTATCGGTAAACCGTCAGGCCGTTGTGTTTCCGTTCAAATGGTTCAAAGATTCAAGCTGTCTTTACCTTCCGCAGCATTTCTTGTATTTTTTTCCGCTGCCGCAGGGGCAGGGATCGTTACGGCCTACTTTTTTGTCCTTTTTGTCAGAGTTGTCCGAGGGGGGGGCATCCGTCCTGTTCAGGAACATCACCGGCTCCTGGTACTCGATCTCTTCCTTCGCGGGCTGAACGGCGAAGATTTTTCTCACCGTGTCGTACTTGGCCCTTTCCACCATATCGAGAAAAAGTTCGAAACTTTCCCGCTGATATTCCCTTAAGGGATCCTTTTGCCCGTACCCTCTGAGCCCGATACCCTCCTTCAAGTGGTCGAGGGACAGGAGGTGTTCCTTCCAGAACGTGTCGATGGAGTTAAGGACTATGAAACGCTCTACGGCACGCATTTCCTCATCGCCGAAATCCCGAGACTTCCTTTCATAGAAAGATGTGACGGTTGAAAGTACCCTGTCGAGAAGTCCCTCGCGTGTCAGTGACTTGACTTCTTCGAGATCAAAATCGACATGGATGAGGAAATTCTCATAGATTCGCATCTTCAGGGATTCAAGGTCCCATTCCTCGGGGTACACCTTTTCCGGAGCGCATTCAAAAACTATGTCTTCGCAGATCTCATCCACCATTTGGAGGAGTTTTTCGCGGATGTCCCCATTCTTCATGACCTCGCGCCGCATCCCGTAGATCGTCTCGCGCTGTTTGTTCATGACGTTGTCATATTCAAGCAGGTACTTCCGTATCTCGAAGTTGTGGCCTTCAACCCGGGT
>DNYO01000030.1 GCA_003506795.1 Deltaproteobacteria bacterium | reverse complement strand
CATGGTATCTTACGAGAATAGAATGAGAACACACACACGTGTCAGCACAAGAAAAGCGGGTGGACGGAAGCATATGACAAATTCGAGCAGAGAAAAGGAGTCTCAAATGGAAGATCATCATCCACAATGCGTAAAATGTACGGTTCTTCGATGTCGTTCTCGAGAAAAGGACAAAAAGGTGCCGGTGTTCTGTCCTACAGAAAAATATCGCGGCCTTGTCAAGGAAACGGTAGAGAAATCCATGCTGCCGGAAAATCAGGCTATAAATAAGGGCTGGATCGGTTATATGAGTAAAGTCATGGATCCGGAAAAACCAAGAGAAAGGCTGGCCTGGACACGGGTTGATGAGATTATGGAGTACGCCAGTATACGCGGAATGACAAGGCTGGGCATTGCAACGTGCGGGGAATTGTTGCCTGAATCGAAGCTGTTATCTGACATTCTTGAAAGTAATGGGTTTGACGTCGTCTCTGTAACATGCCTCTGTGGTGAAATGGATCCGCAGGAGATAGGCATGCCGGGGAATAAGATCTGTAATCCGATAATGCAGGCAGAAGTGCTCAATCGGGAGAAAACAGAGCTGAACATGATGGTGGGGCTTTGCCTGGGACATGATATACTTTTCCTGCGTCATTGCGAAGCGGAGACAACGCCTCTCGTGGTCAAAGATCGGGCCCTTGGACATAATCCTGTGGCAGCTTTGTATCTCAGCCAGAATCCTCTCTATAGGGACAGGTTCATCAGAAAATGAACACGGTGCAGGGCGGGCAGGAGAAGGATTTCGTCAATAATTATTTCATTTACTACGGTCAGTTTGAGATAATAAGGACGAAATATAATTTTCTTATCGGGAAGCATCCCGGTATTCAGAGGTCATTATGCCCGATACAAAAACCATCCTGCTTGTCGAAGACGAAGACCTCCTTGTCATCCTGCAAACAGATTGGCTCGAGAGACTCGGATTCAATGTCATTGCCGTCTCCAGTGGAGAAAAGGCAATTAAAGTCACACAAACCACCCCCGGTATCGATCTTATCCTCATGGACATCAACCTTGGTCCCGGGATGGACGGGTTAGAGACGGCAAGTACAATCCTCAAAGATCATGATATACCCGTTGTGTTCCTCTCCTCCCACATGGGAGAAGAGATCATGGAAGAGACAGAAAAGATCACGCCCTATGGATATGTTGTCAAAGACGGCGATATGTCTGTCCTCGGTGCCTCCGTGAATATGGCAATGAAACTCCATGAGGCACACCGGGTACTGAAAAAAAAGGAGAGCGGCTAGGATTCATGCGCCGTAACGTCAACCACTTCCATGATCGGCCTCATGGGGTCGACCACTATAAACCTCGGGGCAAAAACGGTTTCCCTGGTGACAAGAGCGGTTTCCCGAAGAAGATAAGCCACAACTTCGGAAGCGAGAATCGCCCCCGCGAAGGCGCCGCCGATACTCGTTGACGGGCTTTTGCGGGCCCGAATGGAATTGTCTATCCGTTCAGCTACGGTTGATCCGAATCTGCCGGACATAAAGGATGGGAAACCCTCACCGGCGGATCTCTTCCTCACCAGCCCCCAGAACTCGCCGGGCATCATGCCTTCCGGACGGTGAGCTACCAGTATCGCGGCAAGGCCAACCACCATGGCTGAGAAGAGGGGAACATTGAAACGCTTGAGCAGATCCGGGGTCATGGCCTTGACATCCGCACCTTTTTCAAAATCGATGACGCCAATATAAACATCGCTGCCTTCGAGGAACCGTTCGAGATTGTCGGTCGATAGCCCCTCAGGAAAGAGTTCGAGCTCGATCTCGGGGTTGATGTCCCGGGCAAGCTCTTCGTACACTTCAATCTTCGGCCGCCCCAGGGTCGATGCAAAGGCTGCGGCCTGACGGTTCATATCAGGGGGGTCGAATACGCCGTTCTCGGCGAGTCGAAACCGCTTTACACCGGAGCGAACGAGGTTCAGGAAGGTGCCTCCGCCCACCCCTCCCAGGCCGGAAAGTGCGATGAGGGGAGCCGAAAGCGCCTCAATTCCTTCGTGACCCAATATAAGAAACGTACGATCAAGAAAACCCTGCATAGACACACCTGACCTTTCCTGCGTTTACACTAAAGCCATCGAGATACAACCGGGAAACTATATATTTTCAATTACCCCGCAAATCGTGGGGCCATGGGGCGTTCCAAGCTTTGTTAGTTTCTTATCCATTTTTTTGCTTTTTTATGCAATAGAGAAAATTATGAATCACCCGCTCAATGGGACGGCCTGCGCCGGTTAGGCATATTCAATGCCTTCAGACAGTTCTCTCGAAGGGAACCAGAGGACACTTGCTCGAGAACATCTCTCCCCTACCGGCTCAAGCCGGAAAGGATACCGACAGCGATCCGGCTACCGGTAGAACAAGGAGACGATCGTGGATCCTTCGCCTGGTTTGGCGCCCTTGACATAGTGAAGGGAGGCAGACCGGTAGTTGGGCCATTCCCAGCCGTACTCCGACTTCTTCGGGCTGGCGTAACGCGGGGGACCGATCACGCGTTTGACAGCGGGGAAGATCTGTCTTGTCTGATCGGTACCGGGGATCTGAAGCAAGAGGGAAGCCACGCGGTCATCGGCCGGGTGGGTCTCGACGGTGATGCCGATGCCGCGGAAGCCGCCGCGGTAACTGGCACAGTCGGTGTTAATGGGTTCGGCCGGCTGCAAGTAGTCGACGGCAGGCACCGGTTGGTCCTGGCGGACCTCCCGGAGTATCTTCTCCACATCGGCGGATATGTCGGCGGCAATGCCGGCCACGGGCACCATGACAAGGGCGATGATTAGAGTTATAAGCCGAAAGACGGTGTGGTTCAGCATTATGTCACGCTCCGGGCAGGATCGCCTGCTGTCTTGAAAGTCTCGAGGGCTCCGTCTGCCAGTAGCCACGACAAGGCTCGACAGCTTCATGACGTATGACGGGAACCGGCCTTTTCTGTAAGGCAGTATAGAAACTGTGGAGCCATGTGTCAATCGAAAAGCCGCCCGTGGCGGGGTGCCAAAATTGACCTCCGATCCCCAACGCTCTGTGCCGCACTCCCTCGCTGATCGGGCCGCCCGAGAAAGACCATGGGATCGCGCGGACGAATCTTACCGATGGCCCCCGATGAGTGTGAAGATCGTTGCTAAAACGTCCACCGGACTCCTGCTGA
>DNYO01000002.1 GCA_003506795.1 Deltaproteobacteria bacterium | reverse complement strand
CCTTTTTCAGCAGACCCTAATTAAGGCTCTCTTCCATTTACTGTGGGTAGCTGAAGCTTAGCCGAACGGCGACAAGATAGACTATTGTCCGGAGATAGTCGACGTGCTTGAATTCGTAGGCGCGCTTCATCGCGGTTTTAATCTTCGAGTTCAGGCCTTCCACCGTCTCGTTCGTCACGTGTGTCTTCAAGTAGTTGATGATCCCATGCCAGTAACGTTTGATAGTCCGGGCTGCCCGGATGATAGGATAGAGCCGGCTGTGCGTCGCCCAGTTGTACCAGCGCTTCAAGTAGGTGATGGCTTCGGCGGGATCCCGGATCTCCCAGAACCGGGCCAGCGCCAGCTTGATCCGATGGGCGCAGGTCGTCTTCAAATATTGCGATGTCAAAGAGGCCAGCCGCGATTTCTGTTTCTCAGTCAAGTTCTTCGGATTCCTCAGCCACAGAAACCGGCTTTTCTTCAAGACAGTGTTCTCCCGCTGCTCCCGACGGCGGACAGTCTCCAAGGCCAGATTGATTTGGCCCATGACGTGGAACCGATCAAAGACCACCGGAGCGTTCTTTAGGAACATCCCGATCTCGTTCAGGTAGGGATCCCACATATCGCAGCAAACGACCTGGATCTTGGCGGGATCGACCTCCCGGGCTTGGAGATCCTCGAGGAACTCCTCGACCACGCCCTTTTTCCGGCCTTCCGCAAGGTATACGACCCGAGAAGCCTTCAGATCGCTGAAGGAAGTCATGTAAACGTGGCCCTTGCGGATCGAGAACTCGTTGATGCCCCGATGACGAAAGTCGCTGAGATCGACATCATGCCCCCCGGGGCCCCTAATACCGCATCAGCCCACACTAGATGGAAAAGAGTCAGTATTCTCGAAGCGCTTATCACGTTCTAAACTCAGCTCTTTCCGCTTTAATGCCCTGCTCCATTATGTGGGTCCAGTTCACTCCCGCTCACGATCTCGCGAACTGATCTTTTCAATTCTTCTGCATTTCTTTGCAGTTCAAACACATCGGCATTCTTAAGTTCTGATACTCGTGTTCGTATAGCTCGAACATCATCAGCGAAACGGCGAGACGCAATATCTTCGTTCTCGCTCTCAAACAGTCGGTTAAAGTCTCTCGATAAGATGACCAGCGAGGACCCCAGGCGCCGATGCTCCGATAAGACCAACTCTGACTTGAGCTTGCCTTTCCCAATCCTTGCAACGCCTCCGAAACCGAACTTGCATTTCTTGTCACGCAGGATAGATGCCAAGTAATCTATCAGGCCACCGGCAAGTACCTCGAACATAAAGTCGAGCTTTAACTCCAAGTGGAGGTCGTTTAAACCAATAAATACTTCGTCTATGCCATCGAGGCCAAGAATTTCCCGAGCCCGTGCCAGGGCGCTCCCAGTTTCAAGGAGAAGGCAAGTCTTCGCTCTCCCGCTCACCATCCTTACGAAGTCACGAACCTCAGCGACCCTCCTAAACATTGGCAACATGACGATTTCCGCACCTAATCTTATGACTCGAGTTATTTCCTCATTGGAATTATCGTGAATGGGGTTTATGCGGACCATCAAATTGCTTGTCTTTAAGATGGCCCTCATCTCCTCAACGTCACGGAGATTATGGTTAGATATAACAGTATCTAGATTTCCCTGCCTCTCCTTTTTGCCAATTATCTCCAGGTCGACCATCACCCTGTCAACCCCGGCGCGCTGTGCAACAATGGCTCGCAGGGGAACGTTGGTAATGTAGATTAGGTCCATTTCAGCCCTCGGAAATTCTCGAAGATGTAATCATAAGGCTCCCGCTCCTTGATCAGCACGTAGTCCCTGCCATTGCTAACCTTCTTCAAAATGGGCGCATTTGGAAAAATAAACGGAGGCTTCATCACTATGGAATACGAGCCTATGTTGTCGTATTTTACGTAATCACCCACATCCAGAGCGCCCCCATATGACTTGGTCAAGTAGTCATTTTCAATACATGTGTACCCTGCAATATCAACCGGCCCATAACTCGCCGTCACGTCCTCAAGCGCCTTTCGCCTTAACACGGTCACCGGCAGATTGCCCGATCGCGTATTTGGACTTATATTGAAAATACTTCCAGCCACAGTCATAATTCGCCGACCGCGGACGGTTTTAGCTCCAACGACCTTGGCTACGAAGCTAAACGTATTCGCTACGAGCGCTGTTCCCGGCTCGATTACCAGCGTTGGCCTCACGCCGGGCTTCGGATAGGCGTCTCTAAAGAGGCCTCCTATTAGCGACGCATAATCCGCAAAGGTGGCTGGCACGACCGATAGCTTCGACTTCAGTTCATCGGGCATCTCTCCATAGAATCCGCCGCCAATATCTAGGAAGTCGGGTGGCTCTGTGAATATCGCACGCGCCAAATCGAGCATCTTCCGGGCTCGCGTGGCGAAGGAAGTCAAATCTCTATTTGGATAATGGCAGTGCAATCCGACCAGTCGCGTGTTCCTTCCTCTACTCAATCGCCCTATCACTTCTTTAAATTCTTTCCCCTCGACATCTAGTCCAAACCGTGAGTCCAACTTCCCATCCAGCGTGAAATTGCAGCGAACGGAAAGAGTAAAGTCTCGATCCTGATGCTCGGATGCAATTTGCATAACAATATCGAGGTCACTTAATGAATCGATATTGATGATCGAGCCAGAGAAGAGGGCGCTGCGCAGCGACGGGGCAGTTTTGTAGGGCCCGTTGTAGATGATTCTCTTTCCATCAACGCCGAGCTTTCCTGCTAGCACATACTCCATATCGGATACGACTTCAGCGTACCCTCCAAGCTGATTGACCATTTTGCAAATGTCAGGCGTGTAGTTCGTTTTATAAGAATAGGCTAGATGCGTCGGCTCATATTGCTCCGCAAAGGCACGCTCAAGGGCTTTAAAGTTCCCTACGAAACGCTCCTCATCGTATATATAAAAGCTATCGCCATATTCCGCTGCTGTTCGCTCGGCCTCGTCCCAAAGCACCATAATTACACCTCTGGTTTCCGCTCGATAATACCTTTCATATTAATTACCACGCCTAGGGTGAGCATTAATATCCTCAAGTCCTCAAATATGCCCCGCCGTCGAAAATTTTCGATATAGCAGTTGTCATAAATAATTTTTTTCGACCAGTCAAGATAATTCCGTCCTGAAACCTGAGCGAGCCCAGTTATACCTGGCTTGACCATAAAGCGAATCTTTCTTTCTTCCGTTAAGTTATCATAATCACCAAGCTCATTGGTTACAGGTGGGCGTGGACCAACGACCGACATGTCTCCACAGAGCACGTTTATGAGTTGCGGCAATTCATCGATACTGGTCGCACGCAACCTCCTTCCTATCCATGTAACGCGAGGATCGTCGGCGTAACTGAATAGCCCTTCAGGCATCTGCTCTGCGTTAGTAACCATGGTCCGAAACTTTAACATTGTGAAGGGTCGGCCATTGCGACCAAGTCTTTTTTGCGCAAATAGAACCGGGCCTGGTGAGCCCAGTTTAATAAGTATGGCAGCAAAGAGAACTATCACCCCGAAAGGGATTATCAGAATAATTGCGATAAGAATATCCAAGGAGCGCTTCACCCCTCCATATGGCATCGTTTTGGCGGGTGATATTTTTATGCGCTGTCTCGTCATCTCGCTCCGGCACATTATTAATAAAGTGCAGTTAGCCAATCAGGGCGGGAGGAATCCTCGTTACTCGCAATGGCCAGGTATCTTTTCAACAGAGACATTGTTATTGGGCCAGTGCCCCCGTTCCCAACGATTAGACGGTCCACAGAAACAATGGGAGTGACCTCCGCAGCAGTTCCACACAGGAACAACTCCTCAGCCATATATAACTCGGTTCGGTCAATTTCTCTAACGGCCGTCTTGATTCCCATTTTCTCGGCTATTTCGAGCAGCGTTGCCCTGGTAATACTTTCAAGAACTGATGAAGTTAAAGTAGGAGTAGTTAACACCCCGTTGCACACAAGAAACAGGCACGAACCTGCGCCCTCCGCCACCTTGCCCTCCGCATTGAGAAGGATGGGAAGGTCGTATCCATTACGTTTCGCCTCGAGGTGGGCGTAACGCCCGTTAATGTAGTTGGCCCCTGCTTTGACTCGTGGCGGGAGATTATTGTCGCCGATGCGTCGCCAGGTTGATACGCAAGAAGTAAGGCCTTTAACTCTGTTCGTGTCCGTCCTGGGCTTCCGGATTGGCGCAATGAACATATCAGAGGGATCCGTGGAGGTCCATGAGCCTTCTCCATCGATGAAGACCGTCATGCGGATGGCGATGTCCTCCTTGTACTCATTGTATCTTACTGTATCAATGATGTTCTTTCTCATATCGTCGGCCCCATAGCGACATTCGATGCCCAGTAGTTTGCTTGACCGCGCCAAGCGGTCAAAGTGCTCCTTAAGGCGAAAAGCGTAAAGTTGTCTCAGACTGTCGTTCCAGTAAGCACGAATGCCCTCAAAGACGTTCAAGCCGAACTGTGCTGTAGGCGACAACGCGGCGACTTTTGCGTCTTTAGTTTCAACCATTCGACCCTTAAACCAAATACTACGATCTCCCATTGCGATTACCTCCTTAAGCCACCGCTGACACTTCCGTGGTCTTGCCACGCCCGGTGGAGACGTTTCATAATGGCGGTAGATACCTTTTCTGTTTGGAACGATTATTTGTAAGCGCTTTCCGCATTGCGGATTAGTTCATTTAGAAGTAGACTGCCTTCAGCAACACAAACCAGGTTGGCTGTGAGTCCTTCTGGATACCCGATTGCTAAGGATAGAAGCCCGCTCCGAACTCCCCAGTTCTTTATAGCCAGAGCAAGCAGCCTAACACTCAAGTACTCGATGACCATATTTTTGATCGTTAGAATAAAGTCATATTAGCGTTAAGGATATATGGATACTCCTTCCTTAATAACCACAATAATCATCATACAGCTCTAAGGGGGCTTTCATTCAGTGCCGAGCATTCTTCCCAACGTTGAGCAACACCCATACCGGGTAACCTTTTTGCCCGAGTTGGTTAGTAAAAATATTTTCCCGCCAACATGTTTCTGGTGGACACGGATATTGGAGCGTGTTTAAGATAACTAAGTCGATTGCACGTTTCATTAGGCCGATGTTTTCTATTAGGCCTTGCGCGCTACGCATCCGAATGTACGCAGCATCATCCAGATTATACTACAGCCTATGCGGGGTGGGCTTGGGTCCATTCAGAGCAACCTCTCGGATATATTCTGCGTACTGACCATAGACCCGATCAGCTGAAAACTCGCTCTCGAAGAGTCTCCGTGCTTTCTCTCCCATCTCTTGGGACAACGTCGAGTCGGATATCATAACGCGGAGTTTTGCGAGCGCGTCTGCAGGATCTTGTGGATCATAAGTGAAACCAATTCGGTGATATTCCAATAACTTACGCGTCTCACCGCGCAGGGAGGATAGAATCGGCAGTCCAGCCGCCATGTACTCGAATATCTTATTCGGCAACCCCTGCGGTGCATCTGGCGCATAAGTCATAAGGCCCACTGTCGCCAGGCGCATTAGATACTCCAATTTATCTCCACTTACCCAACCGGTGAAGAAGACATTATCCAGACCACTCGCTGCATTCTGCCAGAGTCTTCGCTTCTCGCCATCGCCCGTGATGACGAATTGAACGTTTCGGTTGTCCTTCATGCTTCGTGCACACTCGATTATGGGCAGAAGGTCATAGGTGCGTCCGAAAGTCCCGACAAACCAGACCGTTTTCTTCGCCGGATTGATGCCCTGTTGCGTAAAATACGCCTTCTGCTCGTCAAGATTGCCTAAACGAGTCTCAGGAGGGGGGTATCCCAAAGGAAAGACACGCTCACTCGGAGTGTGAGTACGTTTTCCATTCCGTAGACCCCAATCGAGGTAAAAACTGGATACAGCAACGATAGCATCGCAATTAGAAAAGACTTCCTTTGTCCAGCAGAAATATGGAATAAGCGCGGTCCGGACAAGACTGCGGAACGGCGGCGGAAAGGGAAATACGAAAATATCCGGCCACAAGTCACGAACATCGATGACGACGGGCACTTGGCGGGCGCGGCCGAACCGAACCGCCTCACGGCTTAAATCTATGGTGGGGAATGAGCACACGATGACATCGGGTCTTGGTGCCAATGCTGCCCGACACCTGAATGATCGGGCCACCTGAATGTGATTGATCAACCGCCTAACCGATACGTTCCTCCAGTATGGTGTCCTGCCGTGTAGAAGGACAAGCTCCACCCCGGCTCTCAAGGAAAGACGGGAGTCCCGTCGGTACAGAAAGGACTTTGTTTGATGATCGAACGTAGTCGTCCACCATGTTACATCGTGTCCCGCATCGACCAATTTGTTCGCAAGCATGCCCGTGCGATGCGGACGCTCCGCCTCCAGCGGCAGGGGCTCGCCTGTGGTAATCAGCCAGATCCTACTTATAGCCTTCCCCTCTATCGGGACAACGCAAACCGACCTCGCAACCCCCCATTGGGAGGCCGACAAGAGCCTTTCCCGGCTGGCTGCCTTGCAGTTGGCTACGCGCAGATGCTCTCAGACGCAAGAGGGCATGCAGACCCGGGAGGAAGGTATCAGTTGCCATGAGCGAAACCGCCCTCCTGAACGCCGGCTTCAGGCAAAAATCAAGAGCGAAATAACAGCTACTCCCGTCGTAGAATGCGGTCCTTGAAAGCGAACGCCTTGATAGATTGCTGCTATTCGCGTTGTCCTCCCGGCAAAACGGCAAGTCGGACTACTCTGGCGTCGCATTGGGCACATATTATGTGCTCTACGAGGAAATAATCAAATTGGGGACGTGCACTAGTCCTCCCCATGGCCTTGATATGAAAGCAGAAAGGAAAAGACCGCCGCCCGGTAGCGCTATTCTTTGGATCAGAGCCACCAGAGCATCGGCCCCATAGTTATTACAAACCTTAAATGTAATAGGATTATCGAATCCGGCTAAAAGATGCACGCGCCACTTCAAGTGCTTTTGCCAATCTACGCTGGTTTGCCTCGGCATCAGCCCTTGCATGTACCAACGCGCGGTTTAATTCCGCATGCCGCCTTCCCTCGCACGAAATGCGGATAGCATAGAGGAGCGCGTCGGCAAGTTGCGCATCGTCGTCCAACGTCACGAGCCTGCCGTTGGCTGCCTCCTCACTCACCCATTCTCTGTTCTGCGGAATGTCCGAGAGCACTGGGTAAAGACCACAGGCAAGTGCTTCAAGAAGAGATGTTGCAGTTCCATCGGAGCGGGAGAGAGAGACGAAGACATGGGAATTGTGCAGACCCTCGACGATACGAGCGTATGAGACGCCGCCCCAGAACTCGATTCGTCCCCGCAGATCCGGCCGAATGAGTTTATCCGCCAGAGAGCTAGCTCCTCGAATTCCTTCGCCGCCCGACGTAAAGACAAGGCGAAACTCCGGGGCCTCGCTCGGGAAGCGCGCCACCGCTCGAAGGATGGCCTCGTTGTTGTAGATAGGCTGGAACCCTCTTGTGCAAATTAACTGTACTGGACCAGAAGGCGGGCTCGCCAGTTGAAACGCCCTCGTATTGATACCGATGAGGAGGGGCTCGATCCAAGCACGAGGAGCTTGTTTCTGTGCCTTTGCTGCCAGATACTCGCCATTTGCAAAAACGCGGGATGCCGCCTTGAGCGTCACTCGGTTGATTCTTCTTTTTACGGGCCCTGAAAGCAGTATATCACTGCCCACAACATATACGCAGTAAGGGCGCACGCCGCTCAAATAGGCCAGTAGCGCAAACCAGCCGCCGTAAAGCGTAAGAACCATCTCCGCTTGGATTTCCCGGGCCAGCCGAGCGAAACGGCGAACATACAATGCATACCACAACTTGCTCTTGAGTGGAGGACAAGCCAAGTGAATCCCTGAGACTTGCGTTTTGAACCTTTCAAAATCGGAAACAATACCTGAAATCTTGCTGTTAACATAGCCTGAATTAGATGTATCCACAAAATCGAAGATATGCACTTCGTGACCAAATGACTGCAACATAACGGCCAAGTGCTGTGCCCAAGGGGAATAATGCGGCATGCAGATAAGTAGTCTCATAGGCGCACCTCAAGCCCCACCTCTTGCCAATAGGCATGGTGTTTTTTGATTGTATCAGGATCAAACTTTGGCCTGATCTTACCAGATAAGTAGACTATGAATCGATTTTTCAGGATCGATGCCGAGCTCATTCCAACAAAGACCGGTTTGGCTCTTATCGACAGGTGATGGTGGTATCACCGCACAACTCATATCAAAAACTATTTTTCGCTCTTTTCAGATTAGCCCCACACGACGCGCCCATTCTACAAACAGGCTAGTGATTCCGGCTAAAGCTAATGTCACCTTGCAAGCTCTTCGCGCTTTTCGATAAATTGACGTTAGGCCTCAATTGCTAACGTATGTTTTGGCCTCGGCGCGGTATCCATAAAGATTTCTAATCACACATCCCTTATATCCAGCGATACCGGTACCCCGACGCACAGCCCAAACAGACCCGCTTCCCAAGCAAGGTCCTAAATTGGAGCAAACACCGGTTGAAATCCGTCTTCCGGAGAAAGCGTACTCCTCTCGGGAAATTCCCTAGCAACTTGACTTTAATTACGCAACATCAAAAGGGACTTGTTCCTCTTGTGCCCGCAATCGTTAAGGAACGCAATTCAGAGACCTGCACACAACTCATGCATCCCTATAGATTAAAGATGTGCGCCTTGCAGTAATGATCGAACCCGGATGCCACCGGACCACCTCATGCTTCCGCTTTGTATGCAGCTAGGCTTGTAAACCCTCCGGCTGTGAAGTTCCTCTGAGGCCCATGGTCAGGAGGTACATGTTTCGAGTTATAAGCGGAACACTTTTGAAAAGCCCAGTGACAGGCGGGATAAAACCTTTCCCAATTTAGTAGGAACTCGGGAAGGATGGGGAACAATCCGCAGATTGTGTCCTCTAGCATGGAGGAAGTCATCCCATCATCTATCGACATGAGGGTATCCCCGAAATGTAGACTCTCTCGAAATATTTTACTAGCGACGCCTACAAAAAACATTACTCGCTCCTCAATCTGGCACTCGTCACTTCATCTGCTTGAGCTTTAGCCTTGCATTAAAGGCGGCCGCTTAATGGAAATGCTATAACGAAATCCGACGCGGTCTGTTGGATTACGGCGAGTTATCTAACGAGGCACTAGTTGTGATAGCCGCACATGAGACCCCTTGCGCAAGCTCCGCTTACCGATCATTCGTGCTCCAAGGTTGGGAAAAACCGAACTAAATCGATGCCGAGGAGCACGGATTCGATGCAGCACATGGGGGCCAGTTCTCGGGCTCTCATATTTGGGTATTCGCCATTATCAAAGACAATCTCGGCCGATTGGAAGGATAAGCGCGTCAAGATTTTATAGATACAACTTGCCCTCAACAAACTACCGCATAATGCATTCGTCGCATACTGAATGAAGTCGCTCAAGTAGACGTTAATGGCCCGGCCTCCAACGTATAGTAACAGATCCATTTGAATGGTATTCTAATCAATGATCGCTTTGATCTTTGGCTAGCTGTGATAAACGCCAACCATCCTCCCTTAAGTCGCACGTGACGAATGGATGCGCAACCAAAGATTTGAGTTTAGATATTACCTTCTTGTGGTTTCTCCAGCCTTGGATAGCCCCGGGGCTAGGCCTATTGTCTGGACCACCGCAATTGGTGAGCCATCGAAACGGCAAAGCTCATAAGGGTTTCCCCGCCAAGGACGAGTACCACATCCGCTTCGCGGTCTCTTTGACGCCGACCGACGGAACAAATCCAAATGCCCTACGAGCCTTCTCGCCGCTTCCGTAGATGACGTTCACCTCTCCCTCACGCACTAGTGCGGGATTTGTTTCAAGTCTGATAGGACGCGAAGAATGGGATAACAACATCTTAGCCAAATCGCCCATTTTCAGCGGGTGGCCGGAGCAGATGTTGAATATCTCGCCCCAGAAACAACCTGAAATCATACGAACATATGCATCGACTGCATCCTCCACAGCGATGAAGTCCCGCTGGCTTTCGAGGTTCCCCACCTTGATCACAGCCTCCCCTGAATGGTTTAGAGCCATCCTTGCCCGTGCTAAAATGGCACCCGCGAAGAGGCTCTCCGGCATTCCGACCCCAATGATATTGAAAGGGCGAGCGACGACCACTTTGAGCCCAGCACACCTTGCATAGTCGAGCCCTATCATCGTTGAAACCTGTTTGCTCAGACCATAGGCCCCTTGAGCCCGACACGGCGTTGTTTCCACAACCGGTAGCTCACATGAATTTACTAATCCATATTCGGCTGCAGATCCTATTATTAGTATACCCGCCGAGGGACACTCCTTCCTAACAGCCTCAAGTAGGTGGATAGTGCCGAGGACGTTAGTTCGGTAGACATCTTTTGCTTCCCCATGTTGTATACCAGCAAGGTGAAAAATAAGATTCGGCTTGATCTTCTTTACAAGCCTCTTAACTTTATCGCCCTCGCCAAGGTCGAGACGGAATCGTTCATCAACAGCGCAAATCGACTGAGTGGGGGTTAACCAATCGACGCCAATAACACGCAGGGGGTCCTCACGCCTCAGTCGGGCAACCAGGTGACTCGCACTAAATCCACTTGAGCCCGTGATTAAGGCAGTTTTCACCCGCATTCCTTCCCTTTATTCATTATGATAATGGTGCCCTCTGTCGCGATTAACCCGATCGCTAAACACCCTCCTTTGAGTCTCCGAGAATATTCCGCAGGGCCTTGTGCGGGCAGAAGACTTGCCCGATTAGCTTTAAGTTATTTTTTGCCTCGTTTATTACTTTATAATTGATCAAACAAAGAGCAATTATTATTCGGTAAGTTTATGCAATTCCAACTGAACAAGCCCATCTTCTGATCATCAAAGAGAAGCCCATCAACCAATCGGATTATTACTTTCAGCCTTCTGCTATGAAGATCGTGAAGAAAGGGCGAGAAAACGCGTCCCCGATGTCGTAGCAACGCTATTCAACCGCTTTAATAGTGTCAAGTATTTGGGAGAGAAGATCATTCTCCAAGGCGATTAAGGATAATTAATAAGTACTTAACCGCCCACGGCAAAACTATAAATAGTATTAAAAGTACCCATCACCGAGCGGTGAACATAATGAGCCGGTAGGCTATCGTTATATTTACATTTCTACCCCGACTTACTTATGGGTTCGTCGAATTAGAATCACACCTCCTAGAAGTAAAGCACGAGCCCCTACAACCGACGAAATTATTGTTGGATCTTAGCGAAGTACCAGAAATCCCCTAAGAGATAACTAAACTCTTATTGAACTTTCAACTTGGGCGTTCCTCTCCAAGGAGCACTTTCAGGTATGCCTTCGCGGAGCTTTCCACTGTGAAGGGGATCAAATCCTCGTTCCTGCAGGTTGTCACGCCTTCCTCCCGAAGACTCGCACAGATGGCTTCTGCCATGGCCGCGACGTTCCCGACGGGGACGAGCCGTCCCAACTGTCCGCCCCGCAATATTTCATTAGGGCCGCTATTACAGTCCGTGCTGACAACGCGGCAACCACAGGCTAGGGCCTCTATCAAGACACTCGGCAAGCCTTCGGACACCGATGATAGGACGAACACCTTGGATTTCGCTATGAAAGCGAATGGATTTTCCTTAAAACCGACTAGCGAAGCATAGCCGTTAAGCCCGAGGTTATTGATGAGGGTCTCAAGACAGTTCCTTCGGTCTCCCTCGCCGATGATGACTAATCGAGCGTCAGCCGTCTGTCGGACAAGAGCGAAAGCGCGGATCAGAGTCTCTTGATCTTTCACTGGTTTAAGACCTCCTAGGGTGATAATCACAGGAGGCGCTCCTTCCTTAAACCAGATATGATCAACCGATGCGGCTGCCAACGTCGACAGTTCCTTCGTAATGATCGGGGTATAGATCACTTTTAGGTTACCCGGAGATACGCTGAAAGTATTTTTTAATTCCGCAGCAACACCTTCGGAGACAGCTATGACCGCCCGCGCCCTAGGAAAGCAAAACCGAATGAACTTCTCAAACAACCAACGTTTTGGCTGACTGACCATCAGAAGTTGGGGAGAAATCATATTAACCGCGTTTATAAAGACACGATCCCTGGTGCCTGCGAGTATGCCAGAAAGGACAGCAAGGCAGTTTGTATGATCACCAGCAGCAAGGAGTGCCGCCGGCTTTTCTCTGCGTAGGTATGCGATCAACCTTAGGCTGCCGAGAGACATACGGTTCATTTTAAGATCGACGAGCCTTACGGCCGCAGGTAGTAACTCCAAATTTGCCGCGCCATGAAAAGTCCCTGCCACGAGATCTACGGAGAACCCTTTTAGACATAGTTCCCTGGCGAGATTTAAAAATACCCTCTCCGCTCCTCCAACGCCCATGCCCGCGATGAACAACGCGATCTTGGGACGACAACCCCTTGCCCTAATTTCTTCCATCATGCTCCCTCAACCTAATTTGGCCGGCCCCTTAAGCGTAGGCGCATTATTTAATCTGCAGGCGAAGTATCCTCCTATTATTAACACCGTAAACTAGAATATCATTCAGTTTTCATGACTGAAAGCTCCGCGACGTGCGTCCTTCGTGACACGGACGCATTACAGCTTCACGCTTATCCCTCTCGGACTTCACCGATGAGGCAGAGTGGGCCATCACAAGTCCGAAGATCAACCAGGTCGCCTTCGCATTCTCCCACCCTATCGAGAGGCTTCCCAGGCACCACATGAGCAAGACCGTCAACCATAAATAGCGCTGTCCTTTGCCCAAACGCCGCACACCGGTCACAATGCTCGCCAAAATGCAAAGAAATAGCACTAAGCCCACAAGCCCCGTCTCGACAAGTATAGCGAGGAAAGTGTTGTGCGCGGCTCTTTTGACTAGGGAGATGAAGCATCCGAACCCGCTCCCCACGACGGGCTTGACAATAAACATGTCGAGCCCTCTCTGGAAGATGAATTTTCTCTCAGACCAGTCTCCTGTACGCAATTCAGTAATCGTTCCCCCGAGTCGTTCCAATATTGATTCGGGAACAATATAATAAGAAACTAACGCGACTATGGCGATTAATACCCCGAGCACTAGCCATTTCTTTACGCTAAACCGCGCCTGCGTGAAACCCCAGAAGAATAGCCCTCCCACCATAGCAAGAAATCCGCCCCGGGCTCCGGTTAAAACAACGCCAAGCCCAGCACTAATCGCGTAAACCCAAAACAACCACATAGAGTACTTTCTACGCCGATGGGCGATCGATCCCAGGTAGAGGGAAATTGGAATGCTAATGACTAGGAGGAGGGCAAGATCGTCTTCGTTCATCCCCAATGCACGATACCGGATTCCTATCCCTTCGTGGATAGTCACACGCTTCCCTTCCATCGCAGCCTGAAGGAGCACAACGATTGTGACGCAGCAGCCTAAAAGGTATGCTTTCATGACCTGGATCTGGGCCTTTTCCTCTTGCGCAAATTCCCAGACCAACCAGGCCAGCACTACGAGCCGGATCAACGTCCATATCTCAATTGTGGTTGCTTCTTGGTCGATTGCCCAAAAATAGGAAGTCATACACCAGAATGTATAAACGCTTATTAATAAATGCGTACGATTTAGCTTCCTTAAGCCGCCTGAAAAGGCGATGGCCGGGATGGCAGTGCATAAAACAATATAGCCAAGAAGACTAGAAACTGTCCCCAATCTCGGCAAAGATACGGCCTCTTCCCAGGGTATGGAAAATACTAGAAGCAGAAGAAGAAATCGAGTGAATGACCTCATTGGTTTTTATTCTGACAGCACCCGGGCCAAAATCAGACGGGCGAAGGGAATCGGATCATATTTATCGAGTCGGGTACCTGTCGATAAGCGCACATTAATCAAGTCACTCTATCTGCTCTTTCAATGATCGTCTTGCTCAGGGCCATCACCCGCTCTGCAGCAAAGGCGGGTAATAGTTCGGCTTCGCTTCGGCGTTTTCCCGCCTCGCCTAGCCGTTTTGCCAACAACGGATCTCGGAGCAATCTTATTACAGCAGTAGCAATAGCGTCAGGGTTTTTTCCATCAACCAACAATCCCGTTTCTCCGTCAAGAATTGCATCTCTCACACCGCCGGCGAGGCCCCCGATGACTGGTTTACCATGGGCTCCTGCCTCCAAGAAGACCGTCGGACAGCCCTCCGTATCCCCGTTTTCTAGTTCACGATGAGGCATGACGAATATTTCGCAAAGATTGTAAAGGGATTGTAGATCTTCTTCGTCTACAGCCCCAGCAAAGGTCACCTCATTCTCTACGCCAGTTTCCTGGACTAACGCCTGTAGATTGGACAAATACGGTCCCTTTCCAACAATTATCAGCCGAGTTTCGGGAACAGCTGACATAATTGCCGGCCAGGCACGGATTAGAAGGTCATGACCTTTTCTCTCGATGAGCCGGCCCACGCTGAGGATAATTCGATGATCATGCTGCAATCCGAGCCTGCGTCGGACTTCGGGCTCGGTTCCACATGCGCCTCTCTTGCTGATTGCCAAGGTCGGGAGCACTTTATGAATCCGAGATGGAGGCACTCCATATGCGAGCACGAGCTCGCCCGTGTAATCCGAAACGACCACCACTGCCGCAGCCCTTCGGAGGGCCGTCTTGTAGAAGAGATTTTTGAGCTTTCCCCAAAGAAGGTCCGTCCTTCGGTTTTGTTGGGTCAGTTCCTCCGCATAAAGGTAGACGACGTATGGTTTATGAAAAAGGCGACTGAGCCCCCAAGCCACTAAACCTGAAGGATAGACCTCGCCGGCATGTAGGAGTTCGATGTCCGCACGCATCGAGAGGATCCGGGCGACCGAAAAGAACCACTCCGCAAGGAGCCCCACCTGGGCTCGCTTTCCAAAGTCATCCCAGAGCCTTCGGTTACGGAAGATCTTGTACGCCTGGGTTGCGTCAAAACCAACCTGGTTTCTACGTGCGTTGGTGAAGAGGACCACGTCTCCCGGAGGCATGTGGGAGATGATGTTGTAAAGATAGACTACCGAGCCGCCCTCCAGGGGAGGAGCGTAGCAGGCTGAAAGAAAGAGGAGGCTCATCGCTCAGAACCAACAGGGAAGGATATAGGGTCGAGCTGCTTCATGACATTGGCCGGATTGCCCACAGCAACGGTATAGTCAGGGACATATTTGGTAACGACCGAATCCCCTCCGATTGCCGCATTTTTTTCCCTTGATGAGTCCGGGGGAGAATGATCACGCCTGTTCCGATCCAGCACCCCGCCTCGAGCAGAACGCGACATATAAATTTGCTCCCTTGGTACTGAATCGGCACCGAGGTGTCGCAGTACATGTGGTCCTCATCGCCCAGAAGAACGCGATGGGTGATGAGTACATCCGGTTCGATAACGACGTCTACCCATGCGTTGATATGGACGGCCGATTTTTTCATTGTCCCCAATGATGATAGTGGCTCTTACATCAGAACGATGA
Organism: Deltaproteobacteria bacterium; assembly: GCA_003506795.1. Classification (GTDB taxonomy): domain Bacteria; phylum Desulfobacterota; class Syntrophorhabdia; order Syntrophorhabdales; family Syntrophorhabdaceae; genus Delta-02. The sequence goes on along the minus strand of DNYO01000002.1, from coordinate 31,918 downwards.
TCTTTGACATTCAAGTTTGCGTATTCCAGGATGGTCACGTTGCGCCCTACTTCTATCGCCATAGGACAATTTCGCGCAAGCCAGGTGCAATCCTCGACAGCCCACCCCACCGTCGAAACCGCCCCATATGGAGCCAAGTGCGCAGGAGAGTGACGCCTCGTTCCTTGATGCTAAATATTCTTTCTCTCAGGACTCTCTTCCTCATTTTTGGTCCTAATCCCCCGAAAAACACCCGTGGAATCAGACCCACCAGAGACCGCTTCTCGCTTCATATTATGAACGACTTGGGCGAGGGGGCTATTGCTCTCGTACGCCTGACAAAGCGTATCTATGTCTTTCCCGCTCAAGATCGAACCGGGTAACTCTCTCACGATGGAGGTGATCTGGCCCGGAGTAAATCGCGAGGGAAAGAAGTTGCACCGCTGGGAAAGATAGTAGCACCGCCATGCGTCGGCTTTTTGGGATTCGCTTACCCTGAGCTCACCCGAAACCGCCTTCCTCAAGAGGTCGATGTATTCCGCCCTGGTCTTGGCGCTCCATACGAAACCCATGTCGGCGTAGTAGCTGTCGCTCTGCGTCACCACGGGGATGCCGAGCGCTGCGGCTTCTATTCCGACCGTCGAGACATGAGGGATCACCACCCGAGCCCCGAGAAGCAAGTCATAGGTGTTCACCGGCTCGTCCGCCCCGATGTACCTGATCCGCCGTTCTGTTCCGAAGCGCTCCATGAGTCTACCTCTGTAATCGTCGCGGCTCTTCATCCTTTCGAGTCGCTCGACGGGATGGCGCCGGATCGCCACGTCCTCGGTGGTATGTTCGAGGAGCCAGGCGACAGTTTCCAGCATCCAATCGGTCTGGCTTCCGAACACGCGATGCCGACCGAGTGCAGAGGAATCGAAGCTCTGGTTGAGCGGTATGAGCACGCCATTCCATACCACGTTGCCCGCGGCGGCCACCCGCTGATAGTTGAAGGCGTCGGAGCCTTTGAGTCGCCGGTCGAACTCCTCACGCGCCTCTTCGATGACCCAGTCGTCCTCCGGCTTCAGGCCGCGAAAGGCCCTAGGTATATCGTCCAGATAGGAAGCGACGCCATCGGTACTTATCAACAGAACGGTGGGCCCACTGTCCAGTGTTGCAACCCGAACCCCCATCTTCTTTCCGACCTTAACGAACACCCCGCTGGTTCTGTATATGCCCCCGGGTGCAATCACATAGTCGAGTTTGAGAGCCCCGTATAGGGTCTGGACGCGCCGTGCGGTGAGGTTGAGTGTCCTGCGGGCCGCTTCTTCGAAGCCCCGGCTCACCTCAGGAGGCGTCTCCGTAAGAAACTTGCGGAAGGTGTTCAACCTCGCGAGCGAGGCGAAGTCTTCCCCGCTGAGCAGGGACACAGCATCGGGGGAGTAACTCGAAAGCCTACTTACGGGTAGGGCAGCGGGCAGTCTCTCCAGGACTCGCCCAATGCGACGCTGCAAGTACCTCTCGTTGCCAGGCCCCGTCGCAAACGGCGTGTCATCCCACAAGATCCGGACGCGCCGCCCACGATGCATGAATGCCATGGCCAGGACCACGACATAAGAGGGCAGTGCGGTGTCGAGTGGCCAGGGTTCGACCACAAAGCCGATCTCTTTTCCCTCGGTCCGCGTGTGCCCCTCCTGGAAATACCTACGGACGAATCCCCTGGTCTGACGGTCGAATCTACCGTCGGCGTAGGCTATCCGGAGGTCCCTGAGGGGCTTTATCTCCTTCAGCAGCTCTTTTATTCGTACTCGCATTTCGCTCCATTGCCCGCTCAAACAGGTCTGCTCACGGTAGTCTTTCTCTTCAACGCCCGCCTTATATAGGAGAGTGTGGTGCTAATTTGTGACAGGATCGCTTTGATCTCCGATTTGCTGAATACGCGCCCCAGCCATAGAAGCAGGGGAAAGGCGGCCAGGAGAGCCACCCGGATGCCCGATTCGAGGAACCCGATCCTCTGGGGAATGAGAAGCCACTCAGTCACTAGGAGTCCCGTCCCAATCCCCGTGATCTTAACAAGCATTGCCCAGTCGTACTTCACGTGCATCACTTTTTGCACCAAAAAAAAACCGGAAATGACCATCACAGAGAAGGCGGCCAGCATCGCCAGGGCGGCCCCCACCATCTGCCACCGCGGGATGAGGATCATGTTCAGGACAACATTCAGTCCAGCTGAAAGGAGCATGGCCGCCTGGGCCAATTCGGGCCTCTTCATGTAGAAGAGGCCCGTGTTGGTGAGGTTCGATAGGACGTAGACGAAGGAAGCGATTGCCACAAGCCTGATGACGATTCCGGCCTTGAAGTAATCAGGTTTCGCCACAACGCGGAGGATCTCGTTAGAGAGAACGGCGATTCCCAGCATCCCGTACAACATGACGGCGACGAAATACTTCGACGTGGAAGAAATGGCATCCGCCGCCTCGCCCGACGTCTTCGCGGAATACACAAAGGGCTGCCACGCCTTGGCAAAGGAGAGGGCCAGGAGTGTCAAGATACCGCCCAACTGCAGTCCGAGGTTGTAGACGCCGACGGAAGCCATGTCACCGTAGTGCTGCAGAAAGAAGAGCTGAGATTTGTTCAGAAAGAAGTATCCGAAGGTCCCGATGACCATCCACCTTCCGAAGTCGAGGGAGGGCCGCAGGAGATTGTACTGGATCCTCCAAGTGGCTTTCCTGCCGAGGGCCACGAGGCCCACCAGTGCAATGAGAGCGTTGGAAAAAATCGCAGCGCCTAGTGCTCCTTGCGCTTCCTGCCGCAGCAGGATCAGAAACACGCCCAGGGACAACGCAAAGGCAGCGGTCCCTGCGACCTGCAGGATCACAAATGCAACGGGCCTTTCCAGGACTCTAAGCCACAAGGGATAGACACTAGCGCTGAAAGTAAGGAAGGAGCCTGCAAGCACGAACCAGATGTAAGGGCGGAAGGGGATTTCGGGACAGATAGCAGCCCAGAGGGGCGAGCCCCAAAGGGCCAAAGCCACTACCAGGGCCAGCGAAACTAATATCTGAAAGAGCCAGATACTCCCAAGATACCGGTATTCCTCCCCCCGGTCACGATAGAGGAAGTAGAATCGCCCCAAGGCAGAGCCCAGGCCCATCGCCAATAGGACTCCGAGCATATTGATTAGGACTGTAACCGTACTGTATATACCGTAGTCAGCAGGCGTCATGTAATGCAAATAGACCGGTATAAGGAGAAAGCCGGAGATGGCCGTCGTAAGGAAATCTCCAACAGTATAAATCAAGCTCGCAGAAAAGAGCTTGCCCGAGGGAAGAGACGACGTCTCGACTTTCGCCAATATACTACCGTGCACCTATAATCTCATTCAAACCAATTGATTATAAACAACTATAAGTAACTCCTATTCTGATAATGCATTGGTATGCCTTTTCTCCTCTAAAAGCGGTTAGGTCCCATCAGTTCCTCAAGTTCTTTTCTTGGCATTCCGATGTTGTGGAGCAGGAGGTCCTTGATTCCATCATAGATCTGGGAAATTATGGCCCCTCCTGCTCTGTGGCTACGGCTCTTTCCAATTGCCCAGCGTTGATCATATTAAAGAAGCTGAAACAATCCTTGGTGCATCCGAGAAGTTGGTTAAAGCTGACAAGGCATGCCATTCAGCCAAACAGAAATTTACGCGCAACAACTTCCGGCATCGAAAGATATCCTTCTTGAAACGGGCCACGACAACAACTTTTATACCGACGGTCGACTACATGGCCGATCCCCCCCCCCATAGAATTAGAAGAATGTTCTTCTATTCGGCCGTCCGATAGGCTACGCTGTGAAACTCGCAGGAGCACATACGACATACGCCGTTGTTCCAGAAAGAATCAGAAGAGCAAAGACTGGTCTTGACCAAGCAATGATGGACATCGCTTCGGAATCGAGCGATTAAGGGGGGATCATCATTGATACGATAAATCCTCTGCATAATCGTGATGGCCTGATCCGTTTGGAACTCGTTGTCGTGATTGAAGGCCAGGGTCCGCAGGCCCAAGACTCTTCTCTCGAAATAAGCCCGTGAGCTTCTGTCCCGGCCGTCGTTCAGGAGGACGTGGCAGTCGAATTCTCCCGCCTCTCGGGGTGTGGAAGAGATCAGATCGGATATCGCAGCCTCGCCCTTGGAATTAAATGATCATAGCCCGGTAGAACAGCCAAACTTCGTCCTGATCGAATGTGATTCCCGGCACTGTCTTTGTCAAGGCGCATCGAATGCAACGTGTCACGTCAAGATCCTCGGCTATTTCGTTTCTCTCATTCGGTCAAGGAAGTTATCGTTTTATGTAGTCCTACGGCAAAAGAAACCTCGGGCTTGAAACCCAAGGCGGCCAAACGCGCACTATCCGCGTACCATTGATGAATATCGCCCGTTATCTTTTCGTTCGTGTACTCAAGCTCGACGTCTTTCAATCCCAATTCGTCCGTAATTAGCCTAGCCAGGTCCGTGATCCGGACCGGATTCCCCGATCCTACATTGTAGACCTGGCCCGAACGTCCGAATTCAGAAAGAAGTAGCAAGGCCCGGACGGCGTCAGAAACATAGAGATAATCCCGAATTTGTTCACCGTCACCGAGAATCCTAAGGCTCCTGGGATCGGCCTTGAGTTTTCGCACGAAATCGTGGATGACGTACTTTGCCATCAGCGGCCCATAGACATTGAAAAGGCGGGCCACGACAACCCTTACGCCGAAGCAGTTCGCATAGGCAAAGCAATAGTTCTCGCCGGCGGCCTTGGCCGCTCCGTACGGAGAGCTGGCATGGACTACAGCGTTTTCGCTGATCGGTTTGGGACAGTCCGGCGCATAGACTGATACCGTGGAAGGGAAGACCACGGAAGCCCCTTTGGCCCGGGCGAATTCCAGGATGTTGATGGTCCCCTGGACGTTCACTTCAAAATCACGGACCGGGTCCTTCACGGATAGAGGTACGCTAGCCTGAGCCGCCAAGTGGAAGATCTTCTTCACGTCGTAGGCCTTCAGCGGTTCAAGGCTTTCCTTCCGCGAGATATCATCGACTATTATTTCGGGCGCGATCTTCAACGCTTGAAGGTTAGCCAGCTTTCCCGACGACATGTTGTCGAGGACGACGACACGCTCTCCCTTTTCGAGCAGAGAGGAAGTCAAATGGGCGCCGATGAATCCGGCGCCGCCCGTCACCAGGATCGAAGATACTCGCATTTGCTAACCCTTTCTTTCAGATGCGGATATTCGTGCGCTAAAAATCATGCAGGCGGGAGACGCCGCGGACAGGCGAGAGATCTTCCCGCACCCTCCGCTTTCCGTTTTCGCCCATTCGCCGGGCGTTCTCGGGATTTTCCATGATACGGACGATAGCCACCGTGACGGCGACGACATCACTGCCATCCACGACGAATCCCGTCTCTCCGTCTCTGATAGAATAGCGATCACACACGGCTATACTTCCGACGTTCGGTTTATGGGCAGCTGCCTCCAGGAAAACCGTTGGACAACCCTCTGTATCTCCATTTTCCAGCTCGCCGTGGGGCATGACGAACAGCTAACAGTGATCGAAAAGGGCAGCAAATATGTTCGTTTGGGGTGTAACAGGTGAAGACGATACGCTCCCCAAGATCCAAACGGGCGGCCAAGGACCGCAACGGTACCCCGACCAACAACGTTGAGCTTGGCCTCCGTGAAGCAGGTCAACACTTCGGGAAAGGCGAGCAGGACACGGTCGAAGGCCTTGCGCTCGATCTGTCGGCCGGCCCAGGCCCACCATCGCATCCAGAAGCTGTCGTCCGTACGCCGACCGAACATCAACAGCACCTCGGTATAAACGATAGTACAAAAAAACATCCCGAATTTTTTTCGGAAATATTAGGCCGCAGAGCGGAAAGATAGATATCCGCGGCCACGATCACATCCGTCCTCCAAAAGGGATGACGGAGCAGAAGGCCAATCATCCAGGCCAGAAAAGTCGCCAATTGGCTTAGCTTGCCGGGATTTCTCCCGTCCAGCCAGGAGCGCCAAGTCCGGAAATTCTGGAGGCGATCGTAATTCTTCTGTCTCGCGCAACGATTCGTCACGACATGTGTGTCACCGCCGGGAAAATTGGCCAAGAGCTGGTAGACATACATTTTAGCCCCGGCTTCAAACAGGGGGGAAATCCCGGTCATGAGCAGGAGCTTCATCGGGGAATCCATTTCAATCAACACCTCCTCAAGGGCGGGGTGGCCGCCATTCCGAAATCGGGTACATCCTTAGTCACGACGGCATTTGCAGCGACGACGGCGTTTCGGCCGATGGTCACGCCGGGGAGGACCACGGCCCCATCGCCCAGCCAGCATCCAGACTTAAGAACAACCGGCCCCTGGAATTTCGTTCCCTGATGAATTATGGGAAGGATCTTATCTGCATAGACATGAGTTTCATCACCAATAAACACCCGATCGCCAATCATGACGTTCTCTTCAATCCAGACTTCTTTTAAGGCGCTGATATGCGCAAATCGGCCGATATAGGTCCCATCTCCAATAAATATACTGGCTTCCCGCTCTGAAGGACATTTCGAAATTATCCAGGCATATTCTCGGATCGTCACGCCGGCCCCAATCCAAATGCCTTTGGCTTCCGAGGCCAGAAACGGCGGAGTGATACGAGAGCCATGGCCCAAGTGAGCCAATTGAGGCTTGAGCCAAAGGCTGAACAAGAGCCGCCTTACTTTCCGAAACCATTTCGCCATTTTTTCCAAGGAGGAACTTCCTCGTCCCTTTAGGCTTTCTGGGCCATCATTTCGGCCGGCCGATTTCCAGATGAAGGCCAATCGCAGATAATCCCGGCATCCCTAAGATCGAGTCCTCAATTTACAGCCGCTTCCAGTTCTCCAGCATTCCGGGCGAGCGGAATCCCCAGGACTCGGAAATCAACATTCATTGGAGTCCCCTCATCGTAAACCAGGATGATCGGTTTTCCCGCAAGCCAAGGACGAAAATAGAGCATCCAATGGGTAAACGGCAGACCCGGACCGAGGCGATCGGTCTTCCAATCAAAAAGAATCTTTTTGATAAACATTCGCGCCTCGTTTGGGCGGGAATCGGGTTCAGATCGCGGTCCATCCCCCATCGACCATCAACGTCGCCCCGGTGATATAGCACGAAGCCGGAGAGGCGAGAAAAAGAACCGCTCCGGCGATGTCTTCCGGCGTTCCCATCCTCCCCAGCGGGACCTTCCGCGAATAATTCTTGATGAATCTCGAGTTCTGTCCGGCCTGGATCCCGCCCGGGCAGATCGAATTCACCCGGATGCCCGATTTTCCGAAATAGGACGCCAGGTATCGGACCTGGTTGACGATCCCCCCCTTGATCAAGGAATAGGCCATGGGCGATGTCAGAGATGTTCCCTCATATACCGTGAAATCGTTCCCGACGACGCCGTAGATGGAGCCGAAGTTGATGATCGAGCCGTGGATTCCGCCGGATTTCATCAGCAGCGCCACCGAACGGCTGAGCCAGGCATAGGCGTTGAGATGCAAGTCGACGTTCTTTCTGAGCGAGGCGGCGGTTCCCTGCTCCAGGGGAAGAGCCCAATCCGCGGTTCGCGGGTAAGCCGCGTTCACCCAGACCTGGGGAAGGCCGTGTTGATCGGTCAACCGGACAAGGTCCTTCTCCAAGCGCTGCAGCCTGGTGATGTCGAAATGGGCGAAATCGGCCTGGTGCCCGGCAGAGCGAAGCGATTGGCTTAAAGCCCGGCCCTGTTCGTCGGCCAGGTCAAGGATGACTGTTTTGGCCCCGGCTTCGGCCAAGGCGACAGCCGTTTCCCGGCCGAGAAGGCCGCATCCACCGGCCACATACGCGATCTGGTCGTCCAATCGGAACCGGTCCAAATAGCTGGTCACAGACATACCAAGCCCTCTTTCAACAGGAATTCGATATAGCGAAAGTCCCACTCCGTATCGATGTCCAGGGAAGTCCGCGCATCCATGATATGAAGCCGGCTCGTTTCGCAGATCGGGGAGACGGTTCCCGGCGCCAAAAGGTAGTCCCGCCGGTAGAAGTAGATCGAAGCGTTCATCTCGTAGACCGCCGGCGCATCCTGACGGCGAAGGACTCCGGATTCCAGACGCTTGCAGATTCCGACCCGGCCTTCCGAAGAGACCTCGACCATGTTGAAATACGGGCTCTTGCGGGCCGGAACGACGCTGAAGAGCGTCGGTGGATCATAGGCCAGGAAATCCTCGAGACAGCGGTCCAAGTCGTCCCGCGTCCGGACGGGTGCCGTGGCATCCAAATCAACCAGAAAGCCATAGCTCTTGTCGAAGAGCTTTTCGCTTGCAAGAAAAGCGTGCTTGAGGGCGGCGAGCTTGCCCGCGTGATCCGTAGCCAATTCGGCGGGACGGAGAAAGGGAACCTCGGCGCCGTACCGCTTGGCGACCTCGGCGATCTCGGGAGAATCCGTGCTGACGACAACCCGTTCGGCGCGGCCCCAGGAAAGGGCCTGTTCGATGGTGTAGGCGATCAGAGGCTTGCCCAGCAAAGGGCGGATATTCTTGTTCTTCACGCCCTTGGAGCCGCCCCGGGCGCAGATCGTGATCAGAAAGTCATTCCGAGGGTTCATGGGCATCCTTGAAGCCGATCATCTTTCGCAACAATTCCGCGGCGGCGAAGACGTTGTTCATCATCCGCGGATCGTCGATATGGGCAAGGAAGTAATCGATTTGACGATCATAGGTGTCTTGGATGGCCAACCCATAATCCGTCTTTTCGACGAGCTCGTGATGATGGAAAGAGGACAGGGAGGCGTCGACAAGATCTCCGGCGACGGTCATGTCCTCGGCGTCGATTTGAATCGTCCTCTGGCGCTGATGGCTGAGGACATTCAGGTGAACGTCGGCCCACCCCCGCCGGCCCTCAAGCAAAAGGTCGACGCAATCCTCGGCGTCCTCGGTCACCCGGCCGCGGCGGCCCAACCGGCCGTCGATCTTGGTGATGCCGTCGAGGATCCAGTCGGCATAGTCCAGCTCGTGCGATAAATCCAGCATGGCTCCGCCACCTTGGCTTCGATAGGCGCTGTACGTCTTCAGGGGAGCGGCCGCCGGGCGCCACAGGCCGAGATGGGACGTGCAGACGATCCGGGCATGGAGGACCGGGTGCTCTCCGGCCCACTGCCGGAGGCGCTCGATGACGGGATGAAAGCGGAGGTTGTAGGCGACATACGTCGCGATGCCCCGGCGCCCGACGACTTCGAGAAGCTCGTCCAGCCCTTCGCGGGCCGCACCCAGAGGCTTTTCGATGAACAGCGGGCAGCCGAGCTCGGCGCACCGCCGCGCGGTCTCGAGATGGAGGTAGGTCGGGTTGCAGATGAACGCGGCGAACGGCGCCCAGCGGGACGCTTCGCTCCAGTCCCTCATCTCCGGAAGGCCGAGATCGTTGGGACCGGACCGGGGATCCGAGCGGAAAGCCCGGAGCTCGATTCCCTTCCGCCCGGCCAACAAAGAGGCCTGGCGCCGCCCGATCGATCCAAGCCCGATGACAAGCGCTTTCATATCGGTCCCCGTGCTTACAGCAGCCGGGCCAGGGCGTTCTTGTATTCCGCCCATTCTCCCACGTCGATCCAAGCCTTCTCGCCGACGGGATAAATGCCGATTCTCTTGCCCTCCGCCTGGGCTTTCTCGATGAATTGGGTCATGTGGAAGACCTCGCCCCGTGGGATAAGCCCCAGAAGGGCGGAATCGATGACGTACATCCCGGCGTTGACGAGGAAGGAATATTCCGGTTTCTCGGAGATTCCGATCAACTCGCCTCCGTTCTTGATCTCGCAGATCCCGTAGGGGATGTGAAAGTGCTTGACCGAAGCGACGAGGGTGATGTCGTGGTTATTCTTGCGGTGGAATTCGACCAAATCGGCATAATCGGCGTCCAGGAGGATGTCGCAGTTGGTGATCAGAAAGGGACCCGCGATGAGCCCACTCAGGCTGGCTAATCCGCCAGCCGTCCCCAATGGCTCGTCCTCATAGAGATAGGTGATTCCATACGCCGGATTCAGATCTTCGAAATAGGCCTTGATGACCTTGGCTTTGTAGTTGATGGAGACGAAGAACCGATCAACGCCGTATTCCCGGAAGCGGTCGATGATCGTTTCGATGATCGTCTTCTCGCCGATGGGGATCAACGCCTTCGGCAGGATCTTGGTGAAAGGGTCGAGCCGGGAGCCCAGACCGCCGGCCATGATGACGACGGGAATGTCGATCTTGCCCTTGGCCTTGCGCTCGATCTGGCCGCCGACGAGGACATCCCAATCGAGAACGTCAACGACTTCATCGTCGTCGTCTAAAACCGGGACGCAGCTGATCCGCCGGCGCAGGATTTCCTCCTTGAGGTTTTTCCGATCCTCACCTTTCCGGGCCGTCAGCGGAGAGCGGAAGCAGGCTTTCGCCACCTCGTCGTTCAAGTCGCCGCCCGACAGGATCCAGCGGCGGATATCCCCGTCGGACAAGGAGCCCGCCAGCCGGCCGTTTGCTCCCACGACGAAGAGGGTCTTCCGGGCCGTCCGGTCGAGCTGTTTCATGGCCTCCTTGACGGACGAGCCGCTGGAGATCAGGTAGTCGGCAAGGGCAACGGATGTCATGGGCGTCAAGCCTCGGCGTTATAGAATTTTTTCATCAAAATGTCCTTCAGGTCGTGGCTCTTGAGGATCGATTTGATCTTCGCAGCCGCCCCTCCCTGGCCATACGGGTTGGCCGCCTGCGCCACCGCCCGGCGGAAGTCCGGATCGTCCAGACGGGCGATCGCGGCCGTGATGTCGTCCCTCCGGGCGCGGCAATCGATCACCGAAGCAGCCCGAGCCCGGCCCTGCTGGCGGTCCCCGATGTTAATGGCGGGGGTATGGACGGCCGGGGCTTCGATGATCCCGCTCGAGGAATTGCCGATGACGGCGTCGACGAGGCGCAGCAGGGACAGGTAGCGGATCCGGCCGAGGGAAGTGAACGCCGCGGACCGCCGGGGATGGGCCGCGACGAACTCGTCGACCATGCGCCCGATAACCCTGCCGTCGAGGTCCGCGTTCGGCTTGGTGAAGATCACCATCGCGTCCGGGCGCCCTTCCAGCGCGGCCAGCAGCTCCCGGAAAGAATTCTCCGGAGGCTCGCTCTCGAGAGTCGCCGGGTGGTACGTCACCAGGAAGGTCGGTCCGGCCAAGGACACGCCCAGATCGGCGGCCAGGTCCGCGGGAGCGATCGGCCGGGTCTGGAGTATGTTGTCGATTCCCAGTGCCCCGACGTTGAAGACCCGCTCGGGAGCCTCGCCCATTCGGATGATGCGGCGCCGGTACATCTCGGCGGCAGCGAAATGAAGATGGGACATCTTCGTGACGGCGTGGCGGAACAGCTCGTCATAGGCTCCTTCCGAAGACTCCCCGCCGTGGATGTGGGCCACCGGGATCCGCGAAACGGCCGCCGCCGTTACGGCGGCCAAAAGCTCGAAGCGATCGCCCAATCCGACCAGGAGGTCGGGCCGCAGCCGGTCGAGGCCGGCCGCCACGCCTTGCACGCCGAAACCGATGGAGGCTGCGATCCCCGTAGGGGTATCGGATGACAGCCGGAGATCCACCTTTTCGTCGATGGCAAACCCGTCGCTCTCGATCTCGCGATAGGTCAGGCCGAAATCGGCGGACAGATGCATCCCCGTGGCGATGATTTGCAGGCGCAGCCCCGGGTCGCTCCGGATTTCCGCCAGGAGAGGATAGAGGAGCCCGTAATCGGCCCGCGTGCCCGTCACGACGCAGATGGTCCGGCTCATATCTCGATCATCTCGTCGCGTTGGAAGCTCCGGACGGCCTTGCGGCCGATGATATCCCGCCAACGCTCCGGGCCGATCCCGCCGGCGGGCCGCTTGACGGCCAGAAGCTCCGGCCGCAGAACCTCGCCGGCCCGGATATCGCGCGCGGCCACGATGCTTTTCCGAACGGCGGATATGTTCCTGATCTCGCAAGGTGCCGGGCCTTTGATCCCGTCGCCGAGCGCGGACTCGACATGCCGGATCGCCTTGATCATGGCGGCCAGTGCCGCCGGTTCCAGGGAAGAACGGTGATCAGGGCCCGCCATGCCCCTGTCCAGGGTGAAATGCTTCTCGATCACGACGGCGCCCAGGGCGGCCGCCGCGATGGAGATTTCGATCCCGTCGGTATGGTCGGAATATCCCACCGGCAGGCCGAAGGCCCGCCGCATCGTCTCCATGGCCTTCAGGTTGATCTCTTGATAGGGCGCGGGGTATTCGGTGACGCAATGGAGCAGCGTCACGGGCGGCTTCCCGTTTTCCCGGATCACGCCCAGGGCGGCTTCGATCTCGCCCAGGGTCGACATCCCCGTCGAAAGGTAGATCGGCCGGCCCAGGAGGGCGACATGAGCCAGGAACGGATGGTTGGTGATCTCCCCGGAAGGGACCTTGAAGGCCTTCATGCCCAAGGCCGCGAGATCGTCGGCGCTGGCCTGGTCGAACGGCGAAGCCAGGTAGAGGATGCGGCGGGCGAGGCAATGCCGAAACAGGGATTGATGCCCGGCCGGCGTCAGCTCGAGCCGGCGCAGCATCTCCAGCTGGGTTTCATCGGCTCCGCAGGCCTTTTTTTGATAGGCCGCTTTCGGGGCCGTCCGGGAAACGAGCCGATCGGCCCGAAAGGCCTGGAACTTGACGGCATCGGCGCCACAGGCCTTGGCGGCATCGACCATTTTCTTGGCTATAGCCAGGGAGCCGTTGTGATTGACCCCCGCTTCAGCAATGATGAAGATGCCCATGATCCGTCCTTCAGCCTTTCCGCCGCGCCGGGACACCAACATAGGTACCGGCCTCGAGGCAATCTTTCGTTACCACGGCGCCGGCCCCAATCAGGCATTTCGACCCGATTCGAACGCCTTGGATGAGACTGGCCCCGGTGCCGATGAAACTGAAGTCCCCGACGCTGACGCCTCCGCTCAGAGTCGCCCCGGGGGCGATATGGACGAAATCACCGATCTGGCCGTCATGATCGACAGAGGCGTTTGTATTGACGATCACACCCCGGCCGAAACGGACGCCCGGATTGACAACGGCGCCAGCAAAGACCACCGTCGCATCGCCTAAGGCCGTTTCCTCTCCCACGACGGCATGCGGAGAAATAATGGCGGGAAACTCAAATCCCTGGTCCCGCAGACTCAAAAAGACCGCTTTCCGGAACTCCGAAGTGTTCACGGTTCCAATTCCCAGAGCCGCCGCGCAGCCGGGATGGCTGCGGATAATCCCAGCCAGGATTTCGTCCCCGCCAAGAAAAGGCAGGCCTAGGAGAGGGCCCGCGTCGTGGAGTGCCGTGTACCCGAGAAGCCCGTATTCGCCGAGCCTCATCAACTCTCCCGCCAGGACCTTGGCGTGTCCCCCGCCGCCGACCAGAACGAGCTTTTTCATTGTCGTAACAATCCCACAACCGCCTCCACCTGGTCGGGCGTCAGTCCGGTGCTGCAAGGGAGGTTCAGGGTGACGTCCCAAAGTTTGACTGCGTTCTTAACCTTGTAGCTTTGGCAGTCGCGGTACGGCTTTTGCAAATGATTCGGCATCCAGACGGGCCTCGTTTGAACCTGCGCAGCCTCTAGGTCGGCCAGGAGCTGGAAGCGATCCCGGCCATATCGGCTCGCCTCAACCTGAAGGGTATACATCCAATGGTTGTTGTCCGCGTAGGAGGGCGGGGAAGCGAGACAGAGGCCCGTTATATCCTCGATCGCGCGATTGTAAAGCTCGAAGTTCTCTTTTTTGACTTCCAAGAATCCCGGCAGTTGTTCCAGTTGGGCCACACCGAGGGCCGCTTGAATATTAGTAAGACGGTAGTTGTAGCCGATATCGCCGTGAATGAATTGAACCGCGTCATCCTTAGCTTGGGTGGACAAATATTTCGCCCTGGCTGCCAGCCCGGGATCCTCCGTGAGGATCATGCCGCCGCCGCCTGTCGTGATGATTTTATTGCCGTTGAAGGAAAGGCAGCCCAGCATGCCGATTGTCCCGACATGTTTGTTGGCCGAGGTGCCGGCCCGATAGAACGTGCCCAATCCTTCGGTCGCATCCTCAACGATAGCGATGCCGCGCTCGCGGCAAACCTCAGCCAACTCCTCGAGCCGGCAGGCGTTCCCGAAAACGTGGACCGGGAGGAGGGCCGCCACCCGCCGGCCAGTGGCTTTATTGTAGGCCGCATGGCCCCGCTGGACTGTTTCGTCCCTGAGGAATTGTAGGGTTTTTTCCGGGTCGATATTGTAATAGGCGTCCGCGTCCATGAACACGGGATGGGCGCCAAGGTAGGCGATGGTATTCACTGGGGCGATGAAGGTCAGTGTTGGAACCAGGACCTCGTCTCCAGCTGAGACGCCGGCCAAGCGCAGGGCCACGTGGAGCGCCGCAGTACCGTTGACGCAGGCCACGGCGTAGGAGGCTCCGGTGAAGCGGCGGATGTCGGCTTCAAATCGCTCGACATACGACCCGACAGAGGAAACCCACTCAGAGTCCAGGCATTCCTTGATATAGGTCCACTCGTTCCCATTGATCCTGGGAACGGAAAGAGGAATGAATTCAGACATTGTAGATATTCGTCTTATAGTCTCGGCCATGCTCTCGGAACCAGGAGATCGTTTCCAGCAGCCCCGCCTGCAAGCCGTAGCGGGGCCGCCAGGGCGTCTTTTCCATCAATTTGGAGTTGTCAGCCCGCAGACGATCGACTTCGCTTCGAACCGGACGAATACGTTCGCCATCCGTGGTGATTTTGCACGGGAGCCCCATCAGCTCGGCAATTAAATGTGCCAGATCGCCGATCGATGTCTCCTCGTTCATTCCGATATTGGTAGCCTCTCCGAATAGGCTTGGACACTTACTGATTTCGATGAATCCTTCGACGGTGTCCCGAACAAAGGTTAAATCGCGGGTTGGATCGGTATTCCCCAACTGGAGTTCCTGTCGGCCGTCCAGAAGCTGCGTGATAATGGTCGGGATGACGGCTCGTGCCGACTGCCTCGGACCGAAAGTGTTAAAAGGTCGAACAATTTTAACCGGGAGTCCAAAAGATCGATGGTAACTGATGGCCAATTGATCCGCCGCTATCTTCGAAGCCGAGTAAGGCGATTGCCCAACGCTAGGGTGGCTCTCATTGATGGGAACGGTTTGGGCGCTGCCGTAAGTTTCGCTTGTCGATGTAATCAAAACGGACTCGAGGTGGAAATTCTTGGAGCTCTCGAGAATGTTATAGGTTCCCTCGATATTTATTCGAAGATAGGCCAATGGGGATGTGTAGGAATACGGAATCCCTATTAAAGCAGCCAAGTGGAAAACCGTGTCGCAACCGTTGATCGCTTTTAAAACTGAATCGTAGTCCCGAATGTCCCCTGCTACAATCTCCATGTCCGATTTCGATGACGAACTGTCGAGCCAGCCCCAACCGTTTTTCGAATTATAGTGAACATAAGCGCGAACCGAATAACCAAGCTCGACACACCTTTCGGCTAGATGAGAGCCGATGAAGCCTCCAGCCCCGGTGATTAATATCTTTCCCATTTTCAAATTGTCCTCTTCTAAATTTATTTCATAGCCTAATACATCCTTCTCCTATCATTCCTGGGCAGGCTACCGCCCTCGGGGCTTTTTCCGACTCTTCCCTTTCAACTCTCAGTTTCTTCGTAAAAGCTTATTAACGCATAACGACTTCTGAGCGGTACTCATTCTAGGGCAAAGCCCGGCGGCTATAAAGGATTATCTGGAAACCTGCTGAAGGAAAAGGAACAGCACCGCGAATTTCCCCAGCAAAACCCATCCACTTCACCCTTTATGCGCCTTGGTAAGCGCAGGCCCAATTCTATACTTGTCCAAAAAGTTGTCAAGGGGGGAAAGGAAAAAGAGAAAAAGGGGTAATCAACCAAAGTTTGACAAGGCACAATCCCTATACTAATATTTCGTTGATTTTGGGAACTCCTAAGGAAGTGCTCATGGGAAATCCAATTAAGGCAGTTATTTACCTTTGTCTCTCGTTGTTCTTTTGCACTGCGCTTGTAGGAACCGCAGAAGGGCAGACATCCACCCCGGCAAAGGCAATATCATTCGGATACGATATCTTTAAAACCACTGCCGGCCCAATCTCTGAAGGCCCGGTTGACGAGCAATACCTCCTTAGCCCTGGAGATGAGGTTGTTCTGACTTTATGGGGTGCCCTGAACTCCACCAACAACCTGACTATCTCGGAGGAAGGATACCTGGAGTTGCCCGAGGAGGGCGGCAGAATCTCCACTAATGGAGTCAGCCTCAAAGAGCTGAAAGATCGGGTAACTCAAGCGCTTTCGCTCATCCACTCATCGTATATCAATGTCGAAAACCCAACTCAAAGCACCGCCTTCGTTGATGTCAAATTAGGCAAGATCAGGAAGCTGCTGCTCTATGTGGTCGGTGAAGTCCAGAATCCAGGCGCCTACACTCTAACCTCGGGTACGGCGACAATCATCAATCTCCTTCATAATTCCGGTGGAGTGAAGGAATCGGGATCCCTTCGTGACATAAAGATCCGGCGGGCCGATGGCCGGATCGATACAATCGACATCTATGACTTTCTTCTCACCGGCAAGCTGGATGTGAAGAAGTCCCGCCTTCAGGCTGGGGATTATGTCATTGTCCCTCTGAAGAAGAAATCCGCCACGATTATGGGTGAAGTCCGCCGGCCGATGAACTACGAGCTGATCGGCAGCGAAGGGATCAAAGAGCTTGTGGCTTTCGCCGGGGGATTCACCTCGGATGCCTTTCTTATGCGTTCCCAGCTCAAAAGATTCGAGACCAACCGGGGCGAGGTATTTCTAGATTTAAATCTCGACGCCCTCTATCGGGATGCCAAACAGAACTATCCCCTGGTCGATCAGGATGAAATCACGGTTCTCGGCAATATCCAAGTCAGGAAGAGCGTCGTCACCATCCAGGGGGACGGCATCACCAGGCCGGGCAACTATGAATTCAAGCCTGGCATGACCCTCAAGGATCTCATCGAAAAAGCCGAGGGATTGAGGGAATATGTCTATCTGGAGCGGGCTGATCTAGTCAGGACGGAGTCGGACTTCTCCAAGAAGCTGACAACGTTCACCTTGGAGGAGCTCTACAAGGAAGACAAGCCCGGAATTTTCTCTTTCGTCGGAACGGATGAGAAGAATTTCGTCCTGAAGGAGATGGATCAGGTTTCGATCTATTCGACCTTCGGGATGACGGGTAAGGATAAATATATTTCCCTGGAAGGCCATGTTAAAGAACCGGGGCGCTATGTCCTGGCCAAGAACATGACCCTCTTCGATGTGGTGTTCGCCCACGGCGGGTTCCAGGACGCCGATTACCGCAGGACGGTTTACCAGGACATGGCCCACGTGATCCGCAAGGTCCAAGGGCCGGTAGGCAAGAAGCTCATCCCCTTCAATCTCGGCAAGCTGATCGACGGCGACAAGGCGACCGATATGGCCTTGACGGAAGAGGACCTCATCCGCGTCTATGCCAACGAACAGATGATGGTCAAGTCCAAGGTCGAGATCGGCGGATTGATCAACAGACCGGGCACGTATGATTTCACGGAGAACCTGACCGTCGAAGATCTTATCGTCCTGGCCGGAGGATTGCGGGCCGATGCCTATAAGCCGGAAGCTGTGGTTGCAAGGTCGGAGGGGCTTGGAGATGGAGCCGATTCGGCCGTGCAGGGCGAATCGACCATCAGGGTGCCTGTAGAGCTTGGCTATGCCGTCATCCCCCAAGACAAGAAGACCCCCATCAAAGCCTTCGACCGGGTCGCAGTCCGCAATTTGCCGGGCTGGGAGCCGCTGCCGGTCGTGTCGCTGCAGGGCGAGGTGAAGTACCCGGGCAACTACTCCCTTGAAAACCGGGAGGAGCGGCTCTCGAGCCTGATCCAGAGAGCCGAGGGACTGAAACCCGAAGCCCTGCCCGAAGGGGCGACCATCACCAGGAATCGAAATATCGTCGCCATGGTCCCCGGAGAAGGCCCTCGGTCTTACGAGATCACTCTGGATCTGGTCCAGGCCCTCAAGAACCCGGGCAGCAAATATGACCTCATCCTGAAAGACGGCGACCAGATCTTTATCCCCAGCAATCCAGGAACCGTGGAAGTGAGGGGTGCGGTCCGCAAGCCCCTCATCCTACAGCATAAGGCCGGAATGAAGGTCCGGGACTATATCGAGCTCTGCGGCGGATACATGGAGACAGCCGATCCGGCCAATGTCATCCTCTATTCGGCCAACAATACGACCCGTAAGGTTGGTGGGGGGCTGTTCCGGCCGAGTCCCGTCATCTCGGCGGGAAGCACCATCGAGGTGCCTTTCCAGGGAGAAGCGACGAGGATCGAGATCGTCGAGGTCAAGGGCGCGGTCCTGAAGCCGGCTGTCATCCAGTACATCAGGGGGGCCAAGCTGGGTTATTACCTGAACCTTTGCGGCGGATATGCCAAGAACGCCGACCTGGACAAGGTCGTAATCCATATGCCGGATGGGGGGATGATGGAGAAGAAGGAGAACACCTCGTTCAATCCCGTTATCCCGCCCGGCGCTATTATTGTGGTCACGGCCAAGCCCGAGGCGAGCGGGAAATGATCCCCGGCCAGAACATGGAGAAGCCAGGGTGGGATGGGCCGCCTGAGGAAGAGAATGAGTCTGTCTCCCTCTTCCGTTATGTCAATGTCCTGTTGAAGCGGCGGTGGCTCATCATCCTGGGGACGCTAGGCCTATGCACCCTGGCTATCGTCTACGCCAAACTCCAGACGCCGGTTTTCGAGGCAACGGCGAGCTTCCTGCCGTCGCGGGCGCAGGGCATGTCATCCAAGATCGACGAGTCTTTCGGCGTCGGTAGAGCGACTAATCCCGCGGCGGACGCCCAGTTTCTCATCGAATACTACAGCCAGATCCTGCAGAGCCGGGGTTTCCTCGATACCGCGTCCAGCAAGCCGCTCCCTGCACCGGCGGGCGAGAAGCCTCTGACCCTGATGGAGTCTCTCAAGATTAAGGGCGAGACCGAGGCCGAGCGAAAGGCGATCGGATTAGAGGCGATCCGCAAGAAGTTGAAGGTCGTCGCCCCAAGAGCCGTATCAGGCCGGGCCGCATCGACGGTCATGAGCTTGTCGTTCTCCGATTCGGATCCAGTCATCGCGGCGGCGGCTGCCAATCTCCTGCTGGATGAGCTGGTCCTTTTTAGCCAGAACGAGCTGAACTCCAAGGCCAAGACGAATCGTGAGTTCATCGAAAACCAGCTTAAGGAGACCAAGACCCCCCTGAATCAAGCCGAGACGGCCAGTTCTGTGTTCGAGAAGAGGAACCGCAAGATCGCCACCCCGGAGCTGCAGATCGAACAGGATCGGCTGAAGCGGAACGTGCGGCTGCAGGAAGAGATTTACATCACTCTCAATAAGCAGTTGGAGCTGGCCAAGATCCAGGAGCAGGAGACCAAGGACCCGATCGTGGTCATCCAGAGAGCGGTGCCGCCGAGGAGCAGGGTGAGCCCCCAGGTCAGAAAGACCGCGCTGATAGCAGGATTTTTAGGACTGTTTCTGTTTTGCGGGATCGCCCTGGTCCAGGACTTCCTGAAGCGGATGAACGTCGAGGACCCAGATATGAAGGAGTTTCTCGACACGCTTCAGGATGTCAAGGGCGACGCCGCGAAAGCCGGGCACATTCTCTTTGGTCGGAAGAAGAAGAGCAAGCCTAGCGGTAGTGCCCCGCCTGTAAAGTGAACATCCGGGCGTAGATGCCGCCCAGGGCCATCAGAGCGGCGTGATCGCCGCTCTCCACGACCTTCCCCGCATCGAGGACATGGATGACGTCCGCCCCGCGCACCGTTGAGAAGCGATGGCTGATGAGGAGGGCGGTGCGGCCGGCGATGAGCTCCTTGAAAGCGTCGAAGACCTCGGCCTCAGCTTCGGCGTCCATAGCCGAGGTCGGCTCGTCCAGGACGATGATGGGGGCGTCGCGGTAGAAGGCCCGGGCCAGGGCGATCTTCTGCCACTCCCCCACGCTCAAGTCCTCGCCTTTCTCGAAGAGCTTGCCCAGGACGGAGTCGTACCCCTGGGGAAGGCGGTGGATGAAGGCCTCGGCCCCGGCCTGGCGGGCGGCGCGCTCGACGCGGGCGGGGTCGGGGGCGCTGCCAAGGGCCGAGAGGCCGATGTTTTCCGCCACCGTCAGGTAGAAGCGGGAGGCGTCCTGCGGGACGACCCCGAAGAGGCGGCGCAGGTCGGCGGGGCGGTAATCCTTGTAGTCGGCACCATCGAGACGGACTCGGCCTGATTCGGGATCGTAGAGGCGGCAGAGAAGCTTGACCAGGGTGGTCTTGCCGGAGCCGTTGTGGCCGACCAGGGCCGTGACGGTGCCGGGAAGAAGGGTGAGCGAGACGCCGTTTAGGGCCTGACGCTCGGCCCCGGGATAGCGGAACGTGACATCCTCGAAGGCGATGCCCTGGGAGAGGGCGGCGGGGACGGTGCGGGGCGAGGGCGGGTCAGAGATTGCGGGGCGAAGCTCCATGAACTCGTCGAAGTAGCCCAGAAAGAGCGAGTCGTCGTAGAGGCCGGCCAGCCCGCCAAGGAAATCCTGGATGAAGCCCTGGCTGCGCTGAAAGGCTTGGAAGTACATCACCAGGGAGCCGATGGTGATGGCCCCCAGGATGGCCGAGCGGGCGGTGAAGGCCAGAGCCCCGATCACGGCCAGGATGGAGACGGCCTGGGCGGCCAGCTCGGCCCGGGAGCGGCGGCGGCTGAAGGTCAATTGCTCCTCGCGGAGCTGGGCCCGGATGCCGGCGTAGCGGGCGCGGAAGTCCTCGCCCAGCTCGAAGAGGCGGACTTCCTTGGCGTATTGGTCGCCGGTCAGGACCTGGTGGAGATAGAGGGCCAGCCGCTCGGGGGCGGAGCGGCGGCGGAGGCGGCGGTTCCAGCGGCCGGAGTAGCGGACCTTGATGGCGAAGCCGGGGATCGAGGCCAGGACCAAGACCACGGCGATGGCCCAGTGGACCGAGACGAGGATCACCGTGACGGCGGCGAGCGAGATGGCCGACTGGGTCATCTTGAGCAGGTCCGAGACGATCATGGCCGGCCGGTAAGGAGCCTCCTGCTGGGCCCGGTGCAGGGTGTCGTAGTAGCGGGGGTCCTCGTAGTAGGCCAGGTCCACGGCCACGGACTTGGCATGGATCAGGTTGTGGACGTAGTCGGTGATGGACTGGCTCTGGGCGTCGCGGACGTAGGTGGAGACGAGGTGGAAGACGACGTTGAGAAGCGAGACGCCGGCCAGGAGGGCGATCCAAAGGCCGGAGCGGCCGAGGGCGGCGGTCTTTTGGGCGGCGGGGAGGGCCAGGCCCGAGGAGACCGAATCCACGACCATCTTGAGGAGATAGAGGGAGAGCAGGGGGAGAATGCCCTGGATGACCGAGAGGGCGATGCCGGCCAGGGTGAAGCCGCGCGATCCGCGCCAGACGATCTGGAGCGCCCGGCGGAGGCGGAGGGTGCGGCCGAAATCGAAGAAGCCGGGAGTGCGGTCGGAGGGGGGTGTGGGCGCAGGGGCGTTCATTAGACGCAGCCTATTTTACATTTTTCTCCTCGGGTTCAGAAAGGGGTCAGGTCTTGACATTTGACATTTTCGGCAAGCCCGTTGGGGGTCAGGTCTCAACATTCAACATTTCTGCCAACAAAAGTTGTCGACTGGTTTCATGAACAAAGAAGGATAAGGACCGTGATATAACGAGACGTACAGATAATGGCCCTTTATAAGAAATGTTGAATGGGTCAGGGGCCGGATTATCCCCTTGACTCGTGGATGTCTAACCGGGTATATTTATTACCAGTTATGGCCTTAACTGGGAATAACGATGACCGGGAGCTACCCTATGATAGAGACGATCAAAGCCATCATCTTGGACTTCCAGGACGCCCGCCTGGAGACTGGGGTGCCGCGGCGTTTGCGTATCGAGACGGCGCGCGGCAAGGCCGCCGTCTGCATCGGGGTGCGCCGGAGCGGCAAGTCGACATACATGTTTCAGGTCGTCCAGCGACTTATGGACGGCGGGGTTTCCCGGCAAAACATTCTCTTCCTGAACTTTTTTGACGACCGCCTGCACAACCTGCGACGGGACAATCTCGGCTTGATCGTCGAAGCCTACTTCTCCATCTACCCGGAGAAAAAGAATAGCGAGACGATCTACTGCTTTTTCGACGAGATCCAGGCCGCTTCCGGTTGGGAGCCCTTCGTCGACCGCTTGATGCGCACGGAAAAATGCGAGGTGTATCTGACCGGTTCATCGGCCGGGATGCTATCGAAGGAGATCGCAACTCAGATGCGCGGGCGGGCGCTCTCGTGGGAGATGTTTCCGTTCTCGTTCAGGGAATTCTTGGACTTCAAAGGAGTCGCCGGCGAAGGCCCGCTGTCGACGAAGAAGCGGCTCCTTGTGCAGAAAGCCTTCGAGGAATACTGGGAGACCGGCGGATTCCCCGCAGTTGCCGGTCTCGGCCGCAATCTGCGGATCAAGACCCACCAGGAATACTTTCACACCATTCTGTTTCGGGATCTAGTCGAGCGCCACGATGTTTCACACCCCAAAGCGGCGGCCGACCTGGCCCACTGGCTGGTGGACAACACGGCCTCGCTCTACTCCGTCAACAAACTCACGGGCTATCTCAAGTCATTGGGGCATAAAGCTCCAAAGCTCGCGGTGGCAGATTATCTGGAATGGTTCGAAGATGCCTATTTTCTGTTCACCGTTCGCATATTCGACCCGTCGCTTGCGCGGAGCAATACCAATCCAAAAAAAGTTTACTGCATCGATCACGCCCTGGTCGTTTCGACGTCGTCCGGAATCTTAGTCAACTCCGGCCATCTCCTCGAGAACCTCGTATTCACGGCCCTTCGACGCCTTTACGCGAAAATCCACTATTACAAGACTAAAACGGGCCGGGAGGTCGATTTCATCGTCCCGCGGCACGGCCGGCCCCAGATGCTGGTCCAGGTGTGTGAATCCCTTGCCGAGCCGCAAGCGCGGAAACGGGAAACAGCGGCCTTGCGCGAGGCGATGGCGGAACTGGACTTGAAAACCGGGACCATTGTGACCCGGAATGAGGACGAGCGGATCGAGGCCGGCGGCGGGACCATCGATGTGATCCCAGCCTGGCGGTTTCTCCTCGAGCTGCCGGAAGCATCAGGTTTCTAAATATTCCATCCAATTCGCGCGCGTTACGACCTCGAAGCCGGCGTCGGGGTAGCTTTGGCGCCAGTCTTTCGGCGCTCTCAGCCGTGGATTTGGCGACCATTTGCACTCGAAACCCGTCAGCTTGCCGTCCGCCTCCTCCACCAGGTCGATCTCATGCTGATCATAGGTGCGCCAGAAGTAAAAGCCCTTATGGGAACGCCGATTGCCGGCCTGCTTGATCCGCTCCATGATGAACCAGTTTTCAAACAGTCCGCCGCTATCGTCGCGAAGATCGAGCCGGGCGAAAGAATGGATCAGGGCGTTGCGAACTCCGACATCGGAAAAGTAATAGCGGGAGGTCTTGGTCACCTCCTTGCGCAGATTGCGGCTGAAGCCGCGGATGTTGACGAGGACGAACATCTTCTCCAGGATATCCAGATAATTCTCCACCGTCTTCTGGCTCAGGCCCAGGGCGTTCGCCAATTCGGACACGGCCACCTCTCGGCCGATCTGATGGGCCAGCAGGATGAGAAGGTCGACGACCTTCTTCGGTTTCCTGACCTGCTCGAATGCCAGGAGATCCCGGTAGAGGTAGGAGTTCACATAGTTGTAGAGGTACTCTTCCTTCTCCGCGTCGCTTCCCAGGGTGTGCACGCGGGGATACATGCCGAAACGGAGCATCTCTTCCAGGGCCACGTCGGGCGCCGCCGTCCGATACTTCTCAGCGACTTCCTCCCAGGAAAGGGGATGTAAGTGAAAAATGCGAGCCCGGCCGGTCAAGGGCTCGGCCAGCCGATCGGCCAGCTCAAAGGAGGCGGAGCCCGAGGCGATGATGGATACGGGCAGGTTATCAACGAGCAGCTTCATGGTCAGGCCGATATTCTCGATTCGCTGGGCTTCATCGATGAAAAGAGTTGTCGCGCCGCCGACGATCCGCTTCAAATGCTCCAGCTCGTGCCGGGCCAATAGCGACTGGGTGTAGAGGTCGTCCCCGACAAAGGATAGGGCCTTGGGAAAACCCGCCAAGAGATGCCGGACCAGCGTGGTTTTCCCGGCCTGGCGGGGACCATAGAGGATCAAGACGCTCCCGGGTTGTCCCAGGCCGTCGAGCAGATTTTGAGAAATCGTCCTTTGAAACATAGTTTTGCCTCAATATAACTTTAATTAGTATATCTGCTAGTATATCAATTCATTTAAATTAGTCAATGTATAGTTTGCGTCATGAGGGCATTATCATTGGAGCGGATCGCCGCTGATAAATTTTCATTTTAATGATAATACTTGTTATTAATATGGCCCTACTTATGACATAACTTGTAGCAACTTTGATCAAAGAGGGCCTCATGCGGATGGAAGAGGTCAGGACGCCCGCGGGTAAGGCTTACAAGCTGCTGTCCCTCCCCTTCTACATGCTGCCCCGCCTGCGTGAAATCGCGGCGACGCTTCTAAAATGACGGGGGGGGGGAAGGGGTCAGGTCTTAAGATTCAAGATATCTATTGCCGAACAGTGTCATTAAACGACGTTTTTTGTCGCGAGATAACTTGAATCTTAAGACCTGACCCCCAACTCTAGGAGCGTGGAACGATCCTCACCGTGAGGTTCCGCCGAACATGGTTCGAGCGCTCCACGAAAACCAACCGGTAATCCCCCAAAAAGCCCGGGCCGGGCAACCAGGAGAAGATGCCGGCGGAAGAATTAAGAGTCGAACCAATGGGCAGGCTTCGCAGCTCTTCACCAAAGACGAGATAGCCTTCCCAATTCGAGATGTCTCCCCCAGTCTCCGGGTTCTGATCACTGCGCCTCTTCCCCGCGGCTTCTCCAAATGCGATCTCCATCCTTTCGACTTCCCGGATTTGAAGCCGAAGCTCCTGTCCGGAGGTCGCCGCAAGCTTTCTTGGGGCCGCGTTCCTATCATAGCCCTTACGAAACATAGTCGGCGAGGACGAGACGTCGGTATAACCCTCCAGATCCGATAGAACTTTGAGCCGGCCTCGCTGGGGCGTCGCTTCCGGATTCCCGATGTTCAGGATCCAGAAGAAACGGCTTCCGATGCCGTCCTCATTGCCCGCATCGTCTCGGACGCTCCAGGCAATATTATGCATCCCGTTCTCATAAGCGGTCGTATCGAGGTCGAAGACGCCCACCGCTCCCTGGGAATTGGCGTAGCCGGGGAAGAGAGCGGCTATATCGTCCCGGAAATTGTTATACCTGGGACGTCCGACCAACTGCCCGTCGATCCAGACGCCCAGCGTCGAGCCGTCGGTCGGAATCTTGTTGGGCATCGGCGTCAAGGCCCAGCCGAAGTTGTAGTAGAGGGCCCCCGAGATCTCTCCCCCTTGCGTCGGCGTGTCGATGGCGCCGAAGGGCTTGACCGCGTGGAGGTTGTCGCAGGTGATCGTCTTGCTGCCGATCAAGACTTCGTGGCCCTCCTTGTCGGTCGCATAGGCATAGAGGGTGAACGTCCCGTTGCCGCCGCCGGGCATGAAGTTGGTCAGCAGCATGTAGCCCCAGCCGGCCCGATAGTTGAGCGGGCTGTTCGGATAGATTTTTTCGACGTCCGGTCGCGTCCCTTCCACGAAGGTACCGTCGCCGATGAAAACGCGTCCATTGGGAGGATTCTCCGCACCGACGGGATTTCGATAGATCTTGACTGATTCCACCTGGACATCGTCCAGCGCCCATCCGGTCACCGGGATGCTGCTCATCACGGCGGCGTTGTTGAGCGGCGTGTCAAACGAGCCGAAGGGAACAGAAGAGGAGTCCTCGGCCATGATTTTAAGGCTCACATTGATAATTTGAGGTGAATTCGAAGCCCCTTGGGAAGAAATCGTGACAGCCCCCTCATAAGAACCAGGTGACAGATCGGTTCTAGATATTCCGATTTCTAGAACACCGGGGCCGGTTCCGCTCGCAGGGTTGACTGAGATCCAATCAGACGACGAAGAAGCAGTCCATTGTAAAATCCCCGCACCTTGGTTGCTGATTATTACGGATTGCGGTTTGGTCGGATCGCCGTTCTGTATCATGCCGAAATGAACCGCCGTTCGAGATAGCCCGATAATCGGCGATTCCTCGGCCGTGATGGAAAAAACAGCGTTGCTGACGTCAGAGGGAGTCTCCGCTGCAGCATTGACCACTCGAACCAGGCATTGACTCGAGGCGATTTTCGGAAGTACCCATGGGAATGCGCCATTATTCGCGGTTTCAGCAGCTATGGTCGTCCAATTCACTCCATTATCGGATGAATATTCGATCTTCACGTTTGGAATTTCGCCGGTTGAATTCCACTGTATGTTCTGGGTTGAGCCTCCGGGCCAAACCTCGCCGCCGTTCGGCGTTGTTACCGTGATGGAAGCCGCAGAGACGATTGTTTCGGCCGTATAGTCCTGACCTGGCTGGTCCTCCCGGATATAGAAATGGGTCCGGCTGGAAGGAACGAAGGAATACCCTGCCTTGGCCGGGACCGCCTCACTCGTCCATCCCCAATCGACGAGCTTTTTATAATTTCCATTCGCATCCGTGCGCGCACCCGGAAGACCGTTGATGATGACACCAGCAAGTCCCTGACCATCCAGGCTCACGTTCCCGGAAATCAGGTATTGGTCATACCCCCCGGAAAATATACCCTCTTCCACGGAGGCAATATTATTGTTGCCATCCGAACCGCCAATGACGTAGATATGCCCGCCCACAAGAGCCGAAACGTGACCGATCCGCGGCACCAATAGAGAATTTTTCTGTCTCCAAGCGTTCGAATCGGGATAGTATGCGTCGACGATTGCTGAAGCATCTGCGAATCTTCCGCCAATGACATACATGCGTCCGTGGATGGAAATCGCCGAGGCAAGAGATTTCGGCGTCGGATAGTCGAACTTGAACGAGAAGCTTTGCCAAGTATCGGTGGCTGTATCATAGGCCTCCAACACATCCCAGCTGCCGCCCACATGACCGCCGTACACATAGATTTCATTTCCGATGGCAGCCGAGGCCGAGAATCCCCGACCAGTCGGCATATCCGTTTTCCGCGTCCATACATTCGTGAATGGATTGAATTCCTCCACAATGGAGTAGCCCGAATCGAATCCGCCTATGATATAGATCTTCTCGTCGACGGCGAGAACCGAAGCACCGCGACGCGGATTTGGCATGGTCGAGAGGAAGGTCCAAGCATCTTTTGCAGGATCATAGGAAAAGACGGAATTCGACGGCGGTCCCATAGCGTAGATCTTGTTGTTGATGCTGACGGCACCGCCCTCATCGATTCCGTCCATGGGGAGATCGGCTTTTTGGGTCCACGTGTCCGCAACGGGATTATAGGCATAGACCGTAAATCGGGAATTCCCGCCGATAACGTAGACAATCCCATCTACGACGGCGCAGGCCGCATTGACTTTGCCGACCGGCATGGGCGTCTTTTGAGTCCAATCGAGATACCTGCCCTCGACGGACTCGGATTCCTGAAAAACGGTCAACTGCGCCGGGCTTCCAGTAGCTCCGGCGGCAGTTACAATAATCGAGCCGGTACGGGCTGCGGGTTCTCCGTTGTAGGAGTAGCTCACGGTGATCAATCCGTTATTCGTTCCCGAGGATCCTGATTGGATAGAAAGCCAGGAGGAGCCGGAGGCGACCGAGGCCGTCCAATTCATGGTTCCTGAGCCGGCATTAACAACTTCAAATGTCGCCGTCCCAGCCGAGGGAGTGGCCGGCCAATACTCTGGTGTTACCCTCAGTATTCCAGTTTGAACAACTCCCGCTTGGGTGACCGTCACGTCCTTGGGACTCCCCGTCGCTCCGGTAGCAGTGACCCGGATCGTCCCCGTTCGGCTCTCTGTCGAGCCATTCGAAGTGAACGAGGCCGTGATCGTCCCGCTGTTGGTGCCTGATGAACCGGAAGAGATCGAGAGCCATGCTGAGCCGGATACAACCGAAGTGGTCCAACCCATCGTTCCCGTGCCCGTGTTCGAGACCGCGAAGGTCGTTGTTCCGGATGGCGAGGATACGGAACGGCTTTCTGGAGCTACTGCGAGTATTGGCTGGGTGGACGTCCCTGCTTGGGTGACCGTCACGTCTTTGGGACTCCCCGTTGCTCCGGTGGCGGTGACCCGGATCGTCCCCGTTCGGCTCTCTGCCAAGCCATTCGAAATGAACGAGGCCGTGATTGTCCCGCTGTTGGTGCCTGATGAACCGGAAGAGATCGAGAGCCATGCTGAGCCGGATACGACCGAAGTGGTCCAACCCATCGTTCCCGTGCCCGTGTTCGAGACCGCGAAGGTCGTTGTTCCGGATAGCGATGATACTGAGCGGCCGTCCGGAGTGACTGCTAATATTGGTTGGGTGGCCGTCCCTGCCTGGGTCACGGTTACGTCCTTGGGACTCCCCGTCGCTCCTGTGGCAGTGACCCGGATCGTCCCCGTCCGGCTCTCCGTGGATCCATTCGAAGTGAACGAGGCCGTGATCGTCCCGCTATTGGTCCCTGATGAACCGGAAGAGATCGAGAGCCATGCCGAGCCGGATACAACCGTAGCCGTCCAGTTCATCGTACCAGTTCCGGTATTTGAGACAGAAAAAGTTGTTGTTCCGGATGGCGAGGATACGGAACGGCTTTCTGGAGCTACTGCGAGTATTGGCTGCGTTGCCGTCCCTGCCTGGGTCACGGTTACATCCCTGGGACTCCCCGTTGCTCCGGTGGCAGTGACCCGGATCGTCCCCGTTCGGCTCTCTGTCGAGCCATTCGAAGTGAACGAGGCCGTGATCGTCCCGCTATTGGTGCCTGATGCGCCGGATGAGATCGAGAGCCATGCTGAGCCGGATACAACCGAAGCGGTCCAACCCATCGTTCCCGTTCCCGTGTTCGAGACCGCGAAGGTCGTTGTGCTCGCGATCGCAGTAACATCCCTATTACTCGGAACGACAGATAACACGGAACCGCTGTTGTAAAATATTTGATAGTTCACGCCGTCTATAGTGGTAATGTAGCCGCCTTCGAAATCGTTGCGCGGGTATCCACTGTTTCCGAGATACTGATCAGATATTGGAAATCCAAGCTCATCACCAGTCCCCCCGGCAGCAACGTATATGGTATCAATTGGACCGTGTGTTTCGAACGCTTTTCCTGAGTGATCTCCATCTCTATGCCAATGAATATGTCCGTTTTCGAAATCACTTACTCGTCCACTTGTCCCCTTATAAGACGCAAGCGCCTCTCTCTCATCACTGATTGGCAAGCCGATAGAGTGGGATGCATATCCCATTGTCTTCCATTTACTAAATATTTCACCATGGACTTCAAATACCTGCCCATTGAAAGAACCACTTCTGTGATACTCGAGAGCGCCTCCCTCATAGTCCTGAAATTGATAAGCGGTCCCTCTGCTTGAGATTTGTGAGGATGATAGGTCACTTATTGGGTAACCTAGAGGATTGTTGATATTAAAGCCCAAAGAGGCCCATTTATTATATAGAGGGTTTACTATTGGGAATGCTCGGAACTGATAGGCCCCGAGCAGATGGTACTGAATTGAACCATTACTAAATGTCTGATAATGGCAAGTCGTATTCTTAAAAGAAACAAATCCATTAATTTGGACGTAGTTAATAGGGCATCCTAGTTTTTCTCGGCCACCCGCGATGGAATATGCATTTTGAAAGGCATATAATTCCAGCCCCGTTGTATTCTGACCGATTGAATAATCGCATTCATTATTCGGCACAAATCGGATAGCATCAAATACTATACGACGCCCAAGCGATATATCCTCACCAGTATTATCATTTACTCTGACATAGCTTTCTAAATCATCCGCATTGAAATAAAATGGTTTGCCAATAGAAACCCATTGGTTGTAATAATCATTTTGATTAATAATGACTTCTTCTTCTACGGGCAATTTATTGATATCTGTATGCTTAATAAGATATTTAGTATTTTGAGAGCGATTTCCAATTTTTCCCGGAATAAATGCTTGTACTTGATAATATCCAGACATGTCCAATCTATACTTTGCCCAAATAGTATAGTTTTCGTACAAAGCTGCATCAGTAGCAGTAGTATAGAAATAGGCTCGGTTTATCGCTTCACCGGCAACGCCTAGTACAGAATTCCAGCCTGTTATCGAAACGGGATATCTGCTGCTCCTGTCACATTGTGCCTCCTCATTCAATGGGACAGTGGTTCCGTATAGGAACATCGCACGGCCAGTGAATTCAAGACCCTTATTGGGATAATAACTATAAAGCTGTTCGTTATAGTTATACGGATCATTCATATAGTAGTCATTTGTAATGTCGTTCTTTCCGACAATTACGATGAAATGGCTACAAGTCTTATTGGCGCAGTCAACTTGTATAATTGCGGGATGACCTATAGACAGTTGATCGTCAATATCTTTCCAATCGGCGGCGGGAGTTCCCGATAATTTCGCATTATACTCAGTAAATGTTGTAATTCCTTTGCTTTTAAGAAATTCGTTTGCTTTTCCTGCGACATAGTAGCATCCATTGGTGTATCCGGATTCATCATTAAGCCATTCATTGTACTCATTCGGGTTAGTAATATCTTGATGGAAATAGTTCATGACCATTGCTTGGGAGGAAATGAAGCAACCATATTCAGCTATGGTGCAGCTTCCATTCATCAAATCATATGACCAACTATTTTCGTGCCTCTGTCTAAAGAGGGGAACATTCAAATATATTCCTATAAAGGGCTCATACAGATATTCAACGGGGATAATTGTTGTTTGATGAGAGTTCGGGCTTTCTCTATAAACATGGCTGATCGTATCTCCCCAGATATCGTTAGAATAATCTGGAAGAACAATAGCCCCATCTTGCCATTTTTGGGCTAAAACTATTCTGCAGGCAATATCGATATTATATTTAAAATCGTTCTTTAGTCTTTCTATATCTACAATCTCTTCTTCAACTTTTATAACGAACTGAGAGGCTGACTCATCTGAATGCATAGAAAAGAAAGGATTAAATATTTTATCTCCCAACAACATCCGCTCATAGTGGGCATTCTTATCCTTGACGTTTATGCCCATCAAGCCGATTTTATTGAATGTGCTCTTGGAAATAGAAACGTCCTTTTGAATATATTTTGATTGTTCATAGGCAATATATTGAAGAATGCGCTTGGGAATGGAGTAAACGCTCGCATAATGTGATATATAATTATTAATTATCCCAATTTCATTGAGATTATCGTCGCCATTCGAACAATAATTCAGCTGCTCTACCGACGATATCGCCTGACCATGACCTATCTTCGCTCCAATAGCGGCAATACATACAATAATAAAGAATATATGGGCCGATATTTTTCCATTGAACATCATTTTTCTCCTTCAACTCCCCAATAAAATCATCGTAAATTGAAAAAAGGAGAATTCCTCTTTCCCTAATTATTTTGGTAGAATTACCATAAATTGACCTTGCATCATCGTCGACCCATTATCCCACATGAATATGCCGAGAACCGTTGGCGTTGCGGCATATAAACAGACAAAACTCAACTCATTCTCATCAAGCGCGATTAACTTGCCTTCAATGAGAAAGACGCCGATCGTTGTAATTATTTCCCACCACAGATTGTTTATTTATATAATCGCCCTCCGCTTGAAGGAAACAAAAAAGAAAAAATAGTTAGACTGTATTAATTAGGGTCTGCTGAAAAAGGCTCTAACTCCTTGTATCCTATTGACAACAATATAAATATATGATATATTGCGGAACGATTCCAAGGCCCAAATGCACG
>DNYO01000040.1 GCA_003506795.1 Deltaproteobacteria bacterium | reverse complement strand
ATCCTCATCGAACTCTTCGCAGCAAACCAGTATCCCCTGCTTGTACTTCTCTATCCTGGACGGATGACCGGTATAATGGTACACCCGGTAGGTGCCCTGTTTCCTCCCCTTCACAAAAGTTCCTTCCTCCATAACAAATCCCTGCTTGTCATATGCGATATATGATCCGTGGAGACTGCCATTAATGTATTCCGTCCTGATCTCAACGCTGCCATTGTCGAAGTAGCCCGTAAATGGTCCGTGAAGCCTGCCATTCTTATAATTCGTCTCCATCCAGAGCAGGCCGTCCTGCCGGTACGTCTTCGAAGGGCCATGCAACACTCCACGTCTGTAATGGCATTCCTCGAACGTCTCTCCGCCAGGGTAGTATTCAACGCAAAGGCCGTGTTCGAAGCCGTCCTTGAATTCAACAGATTTCCGTACGGTGCCATTGCTGTAATACTCCTTAATGATACCGTCAGGGATACTGCCTGTGCGATGAATGACCGTACCGTTCTGCCGGCGCACTTCGCTGGCCTTTTCCTCGTTGTCGCAGTAATAGATCGCGAGCAACCCGTCCTTGACATGGGAAACGACCTTCGTGATTTGCTCCACGCTGTTCGATTCACCATTGCTCATTGCGTAAAAACCTTCCTGGCGTCGTTCTGGAATGTCTATGACTCTTGTAAAGCAAAGCCCGTGCCAGCTGGATAAACCGGCATTATTGGTCCAATCACCGTCGATAAGCGGTGTTTTGACGGGCGATGCGAGGAATAAGGGAGAGGTTCCCGGAAATGGTCCGTCTCTTCACAGAAAGTGGCGTTGCTTCCTGCAACGCAGCGTCACATTAAGCAACCAACCAAAAAATGTTGTGGAAGTTACCTGGAAATCTCTTTCAGAAGGGCCAGCTCATCAAGTACCCTGCCTGCCCCTTCGGCCACTACGTTCATCGGGTTGTCGGCAACATGGACGGGAACCTGCGTGACTTTTTCGATCAAGAGGTCAAGGTTTTTCAGGAGGCTCCCGCCACCGCTCAGGGTGATACCCGTATCGATAATGTCCGACGCAAGCTCCGGCGGCATCCTTTCGAGAGCGACGCGTACTGCATCAGTTATAGAATGGATGGGCTCGGCTATTGCCTCCCGGACCTCGGGCGATGACATTTTGAGTGATTGTGGTATTCCGTGTATCAGGTTCCTGCCGTTTATCTCCATCGTCCTTGTATCTTCACCGGGACCCGGATACGCCGAGCCGATGACGATCTTTATCTTCTCTGCGGTTTGCTCGCCGATAAGAAGATTATACTTGCGCTTGATATAGTTCATGATCGCCTCGTCTATCTCCTCCCCGGCTATGCGAACGGAGTGACAGTAAACGATGCCGGAGAGGCTTATAACGGCAACCTCGGTCATGCCTGAACCGATATCAACGATCATGCTCCCGGCCGGCTCGGTAATGGGAAGACCGGCCCCGATTGCCGCCGCCATTGGCTCTTCGATCAGGTATACCTCGCCTTTACCGGCTGATGCGGCGGCCTCTCGTACGGCCCGTCGTTCTATGGGTGTGATGTCATACGGGACGGAGATGACGATCCTTGGCTTTGCGGCAAATCTCTTGTATCCGATGTCCGCCAGGAAATACTTGAGCATGGTTGCGGCCGCTTCGAAATCGGAGATGACCCCGTCCTTCAATGGCTGGCTGACAGTTATGCTATCCGGTGTCTTGCCCAGCATGTTCTTTGCCTTCCCGCCTACAGCGACAACTTTCTTTGCGCCCCGGGCGCTATTGCGCATAGCGAGGACAGAAGGTTCGTCGAGGACAATACCTTTATTTTTCAGATAAAAGAGTGTATTTGCCGTTCCGAAGTCGATTCCGATGTCTCTTGATGCTGTGCCGAAGATTGATAGCACCTGGTTATCTCCTTTTAGTACAGGATTGTGGGAATATCAGGTTCATGCCATTTTGATGCCACGAACCCTGCGATAAAATGGAGATAGTGAGCCTTCTGCAACGTTTTCAAAGATAGATAGGTACACTCCAGCAAACCTTCAGATCTTTATGGTGTATGCCGCGGGACACCCCTGTATCCTGCGGTTCGCAGCCTCGATGGTGTCATTGAATGCCTCCTGAAGCGCTTTCTCCCCGGTAGATTCCAGGACTTGCCGCATGGCCAGGATGATCGTTGCCGCTTTCAATCGCGGATAGTTCCGCATTCTCGGTATAAGGGTCTGCAACGTGGTTGCCGCGGTAACTCTGCTCGCGGTTTTCATGCCCGCGTTCAGCATGATCCCGGAGATCGCGTCGATAAGGACATCCCTGGGGTTCGGGATTTCCTTGCAGTATTCGAGTATCGTCCCTATGGATGTGCTGTCTTTCTTCAGATGGAGGATACTCGATATGCTGTACTGATATTTTGCAAAACCGGAAGCGCCCTGTACCTCGTAGACCCGCTTCAGTATCTTCTCCCAATCATCAACAGTGTTCGGAAGACGTGTTCTCATATATCCTCCTTCTTGCTTTCCTTGAGCCCCCGGGGTTGCCCGCTGGGTAAGGCATGAGCTAAAGACATCTGAGGCTCGGGCACTTCCGGGGGTTCAGATATACAACAGCAAAGCGCATGCCACTATGAGTTGGATCGATTTTCCGGTAGACGAGGTTGGGTTGAGACAATTACTGTTGCATTATTCGACACACGGTTGCATTTTGCAACCCCGAGTTCTATTGCGCGATCTTGAGCCTGTGTATCATGCGCCAGAGGGAGGTGCGGTTGATCCCGAGTATCTCGGATGCCCGTGCCTTATTGCCGCCTGTCTTTTCGAGAACAGTCTGTATGTATGTCCTGCCCACTTCTTCGAGCGTTTGCAGGTCTTCATCCGGATTGCTGAACGGCCGCTCTGGGGCGGTGCGTATACTCTCGGGCAGGCTTTCTGCGGTTATTTCTTTCGATGTCTCGAGGAGTGTCGCCCGTTCTATTACATTCTCAAGCTCTCTGACATTACCGGGCCATTCATAACAATCGAACAAATTGAGGGCTTCTCGAGATATGCCATGGATTGGTCTCTGGTTCTCTTCGGCATATTTCTTAAGAAAATGGCCGGCCAGCGTGGCTATGTCCTCTTTTTTTTCCCTTAAAGAAGGCAGATCCAGGGTAATGACGTTAAGGCGATAGTACAAGTCTGCCCTGAAGGCGCCTGCCTTCATCATCTCTCCCAGGTTCCTGTTCGTGGCCGCGACGACGCGGACGTCGACCTTCTTACGTTGTGTGGAACCAACAGGTTGAATCTCTCCGTTCTCGAGCACCCTCAGGAGGATCTGCTGAAGACGGGGGCTGATATCTCCTATCTCATCAAGGAATACCGTGCCGCCGTGGGCCACTTCAAAGACGCCCTGCTTGTCCCGCGTCGCTCCCGTGAAAGCGCCCTTCACATAGCCAAAAAGTTCGCTTTCCAGGAGTGTCTCCGCCAGCGCCG
Organism: Deltaproteobacteria bacterium; assembly: GCA_003506795.1. Taxonomy (GTDB): domain Bacteria; phylum Desulfobacterota; class Syntrophorhabdia; order Syntrophorhabdales; family Syntrophorhabdaceae; genus Delta-02. The sequence goes on along the minus strand of DNYO01000040.1, from coordinate 1,988 downwards.
CACAATTGACGGGCAGGAAAGGCTTCTCGGACCTGATGCTGTTGAAGTGAATTGCCCGCGCAACGAGTTCTTTTCCGGTTCCCGTCTCGCCCAGGATAAGTACGGTTGCCCTGGAGTCTTTGATCTTTTCTATGGTTTTATAAACCTCGACCATAGCCTCGCTGTTTCCCACCAGATTGCCGAAGCTGTATTTTTTCTTCAGTTGGTTCCTTAAAAAACGGTTGTCATCGACAAGGGCCTTCTTGTCGAGGACCTTCCGCACGATGAGCCGTATCTCGTCAAGGTTGAAGGGCTTTGCTATGTAGTCCTCGGCGCCCTCTTTCATTGCCTCTACGGCCGTATCGACGGTTGCATAAGCGGTAATGATGATGACGCTCGTATCCCGCGCCAGCTTCTGGACCGAGCGCAGAACATCCATGCCGTCTATTCCTGGAAGCTTGAGATCGGTTATAACGAGGTCGTACACCGTGTCCTTTATCATCGACACGGCTATATCACCCGATTCGGTTGCGTCGACCGCGTACCCTTCGCGGGTCATGATCTCCTTTAAGGCATTCCTGAGCTTCGTGTCGTCTTCAACGATAAGAACGCTTGCCGGGTTCAATCTTGGTCACCTGCCTTTTGACTATGTGGATTGTTTTCTTCGAGGGCCGGAAGTTCAATGCTGAAGATCGTACCCTTTGTGTCGGGGAAATTCTCCCTTTCGTCACAGGAGCTTACCACTTTTATGTCACCGCCCATCTTCCTTACCATTGAATAACTTATGGCGAGTCCCAGTCCCGTGCCATCTTCCGAGGCCTTGGTTGTAAAGAAGGGATCAAAAACACCATCTATGTGTTCCCGTGATATACCCGAGCCTGTGTCCTGAATGTCGACCACGACCTTATGGTCCTCCGGCAAGAACCTGGAGAATACGCTCAGGACGCCCCCGTTATCCATCGCTTCGATCGCGTTCGAGACAATATTCATAAATACCTGGTGCAATATGCTTGCATTACCTCTCGCAAGCGGAATGCCGGGATGAAGATCGCGCCGGACTAAAATACCTTTTTCCGAACAAAGCTTGGCGGATATGTCCAGAAGCTTGGTCAACACGGAGTTGACATCCGTCACAGCTGACTGCGCCTGCGTCTGGCGCGAGAAATCGAGAAGGTTTCGGACGACCGATCCCGCCCTTTTTATCTCTTCCTCGATGGAATTGAGGACCGGTGTTTGATCAGGCCATTCCAGTTTTGCGTCTTCCTTCAGCATCTGCGTATTGAGAAGCGCGCTGGCAAGAGGCGTATTCAGTTCATGTGCGATGCCGGCCGTCAGGAGCCCGATGGCCGCCAGCTTATCTTTCTGGATTATCTGCATTTCGAGTTCTTTCTCCCGGTCATAGGACCTATGGAGGAGCGCGATTATCCTGCGCGCTATGATGTAACTGCCAGAAGCCGCCAAAAGCAGGAAGATGATTACGACGAATAACCGCATAGGGGCAGAATCAATGACGTATATCGCGAGCGGAAACAGGATAATTGGCGCCACGCCCGCTATCAAGGCTATCGGAGTAAGTTTCAGTTTGAACCCATTGCGGCCCATGGTATGACCTCTGGTGATAGTCGGATCTATTATAACATAAATACCTGCCCGCCATTCTTGTCATGCAAGCACGGTGCCGCGACCTTAGTGGTCTGGGGTTTGCATATGTCAAGGCGGGCCACGGTCGTTTTATCCGTTCGGAAAGACAGCAATGCGGCCCATTTGCCGGGAAGGAAGGACTCAGCTTTCTTCCCGGTTCCATGTATCGAACAGGAGGTTGCCTGGAAAATGGAAGTCAATTGTACAAACAGCACAAATCTCGAGCCAAAGGACGCATGGTCACTCTACCCAACCGATATCTTATTCCAGACTTCTTTCTGGAGCGAAGTAAAATTACAACTTGGCTGGAAGACGCACGCATTTGATTTTAAATCCCCGGGAGCAGAAGGCGACATTCTCATCCTCAT
>DNYO01000081.1 GCA_003506795.1 Deltaproteobacteria bacterium | reverse complement strand
GCCGCTCGCGGCCGCGGCGCCCACGGGGGCTTCCTCGGACAGGTTCGTGGAGAGCGCCTTTCGCATGTCGATCCGCTCGTCGCCCATTTTGACGGGCAGGCCGATGCCCACCCTCTGCGTCCGCACGCCGCCCGGCGGATCAAAGGCACTGCCGTAAGGATCTACAAACAGGGGTTTGTTCGTCCTGTTCTCCATTTCAATCATGAACCGGGAATAACCGCCGGTGCTTTTCGACCGGACAATCCGCAGCATTCCGCCGTCCACCGCATCGTTGAGCGAGATCGACCCCTGCGCGTCCGCGTAAACGGGGATCATAAGGACGCAGGCGATGACCGCAACGGTAAGGAGGGACAGTACGCCATTCATTCTTATCGACACCCTGTCTCGTCTCATGAACCGCCTGCCCCCGTCGCCGGTTCGACCATCTTCTGTTTTGCGATCCGGGCCGTTGTCACGCCCAGGACAGCACCACAGAGAAGGCCCGTAACAGCCATAAAGAGATAAAGGAGGAAAGCCTGCCCCGGCACACCCGAAACTAGCAGGGCCTCGCTCAATACGAGGATTGCCCACCACAGGCCGGAGAGCATTGCCAGACCGCGGTCTGTGCGCTTCTCAAGCCGAACCCCGTCTGAGCGAAGGATGGGAAGGAGAAGCCCGACAGTAAAGGCGCAAAGGATCGTAGTTCTTCGCCACTGCGCTATACCGTAGAAGAAGGGAGAACCGAGATAGGAGTATGAAATAAAACCGACGACTACCAACGCCAGAAGGCGCCTGAATACCGCAGGGCCCCTGTTCGATGACAGGGCTGAAAAGAGCCAGTAACATGCGGGGATGACGGCGCAGATCGAAATCAGGATTGCTAGCCCCAGAAAGGCTATGCCGAAGTAGGACAGGATGTGATAGTAGGTTTCACCAAACCCCATCAGCGTCTCCTCGAAAACAGGCGAAACACAAGACGGCTGAAGAGCACGTCGATTTGAACGCGAAAAGAATCGAGCTCTTTACTGACCGCCACTTTGTCCATGATCTCTCCGGGCTGTCCCCTGGCGGCTTTGCGGGCTATACGGGGGCTTACCATCCACGAGATACCCCTTTCCAGAAATTGCGAGGGTACGGGCAAAGTGAACGTTACCAGCGCCAGGACGAAAATCGCGAGCAAGAGATTTGTCTTTACGACCGTACCGAAGACAGACGCCATGCGGGAGAGGAAAATAACGGGGTGTCCGGCAACAGGGTCGTCGGTTCCCGTGGCCGTTTGAATCAGGCTTCGCTGGTCTGCCGACAGGCTCTCCCACTGTTTGTGCCCTTCGGTGTACCAGACGGCCTGCTGGACATCGGACTGTTTCCACCGCGACGGGTGAGACAGGTACTCGTTGAATATCTCACCCAGATACGGCCTGAGTCTTACCGCCGGCGTGTCCATGAGAGAATAGGCGTCAGCCGAACGGGGGCTGCCGCGATGGTTGTCAAGACAGAAGGATTCGAATTCAAAAACCTTTCTTTCGCCCGGTTTCAATTCAATCCGCGGCACGACTTTCCCGTAGGTCATGGGCTTCTGCGCCGCGCCCGATGAAAAAATCAGGGCCGCGAGGGCGATCAGTCCGAAAAAAGCGGCAGCGCATACAGCCGCCCATATAACAATCTTTCTGATCCTGGGAAGAAGCCCCGTATCGATCATCGACGAGCCCCGCATCGAGAGCAGAAGGCATCATTCTCGCCAACCGGAGCGCCGCATTTCGGACAGCCGGGCCCAACCGCCGGGGCCACCTGTGCCCCCGCCTTGACCGAGAAATACCTCTTCACGATCATGCCGTTCATTCCGATCACCGATCCCGTACTCATAATGAGAAGCGCCATGATGACGGAAGGGGGTCTGTTCGTCATGACGGATACCAGCTGGGTCAGGGCAAAAATTCCGCCCCACACCAGCAGATACCACACCGAATTACGGGACATCACTTTTCCGTTCTCGACATATACATGGGTCGCCTGCGACCAGACCACCCCGATAAACAAACCGGCGAAGACCATCAGGGCCAGAAGCAGCGAGGACGGTTGATAGTTTATCAGGAATGAAAAGACGGTCAGCGTTATTATACTGATGACGATTACAAGCAACAGTGAAAGAATGGAGACCTTTTTCGGTTTGCGGAACGTAAGAACGAGGAGCGCCACCGAAACAACAAAAACGATCAGGAATATAACGCTTATCGCTTTCATTACCAGCGGCATCATGCCTGACATGGTAAACAAGTTTTCGTTTCATGTCCAGAGTAAATTCGTACCAAACACCGTGCTGGCTTGAACACAAGTTTTCCATCTCAGAACTCCTGCAATCCTGAACCGTCTGACGATACCAGGGTTTCTTCGAAATCAATAAGTGCAGTAGCCGGATAGTGCGGGCCCATCGCCCAGCCGTTTCAGATTTACCTGCACTTTTTCAGCTTCTTTCTTCCAGGTGGTGTTTAATGACCCTTCCTTCGACCATGAATATCACATCCTCACAGATGTTTGTCGCAAGATCGGCGATGCGTTCCAGGTTGTTGGCCACCCTGATAAGGTAGAGAGCCCTTTCGATCGTTGCGGGGTCGGCCGTCATAAAGGTGACTAGTTCCCGGAAAATCTGGTTCTGAAGTGCATCGATGATATAGTCCCGTTCACAGACCGCCTCTGCCAGGGCGGCGTCCTCGTCGAGAAAGGCCGTAATGCTGTCATTCAGGCTTTTCACGGTTTCTTCGGCCATCCTCGGTATATCTATCAGGGGTTTTACCGGCGCATGGGACAGGAGGAACAGTCCGCTGTCGGCGATATTCGCAACGTGGTCACCCATGCGTTCAAGGTCGCTGTTCATTTTGAAAACCATGAGAACGGTCCTTAAGTCCCTGGCCTTGGGTTGATACTGTGCGATAGCGCCCGTGCACAATTCGTCCAGCTTTATCTCGAAATCGTTGGTCGCAGGTTCAAGTACATGCATGACCTCAAGAAGAGGGGTTTCGTCCCTGTCCAGGAGCCCTTTCATGCTTTTCGCGATCATGTCCTCCACGAGCGTGGCATATTCGACAAGCTCCTTCTTCAACTCCTTTATCCTTACCTCGAGCATCCCTGCCCTCCTATCCGAATTTTCCCGTCAGGTATTCTTCCGTACGTTTGTCTTTAGGTACAGTAAACATTTTTTCCGTCGGACCGAATTCGATAAGCTCCCCGAGATAGATGAAAGCCGTGACATCGGAGACCCGTGCGGCCTGAGCGATATTATGAGTGACAAGAAGCATGGTGACATTCTTCTTCAGTTCCACGAAGAGTTCTTCGATCTGCGATGTCGATTTCGGGTCAAGGGCTGACGTCGGTTCGTCAAGAAGCATTATCTCGGGGTTCATGGCAAGGGCGCGGGCTATGCAGAGCCTTTGCTGCTGCCCTCCCGAAAGGAAGGTGCCTTTCCGGTGGAGAGCGTCCTTAACCTCATCCCAGAGCGCTGACTTTTTCAACGACTGCTCGACAATATTATCCAGCTCCGGTTTCGGTATCCTGATGCCGTTGAGTTTGTACCCGGCTATTACATTTTCGTAAATACTCATCGTCGGAAAGGGATTCGGTTTTTGAAAGACCATACCGACCTTTCTTCTGAGAATGATGGGTTGCATTGCATAGATGTCTTCGTCGATCAGGGTCATCCTCCCTGAAACCGTTGCACCCGGAATGAGCTCATGCATCCTGTTGACACACCGGATGAGCGTCGTCTTTCCGCAGCCCGACGGTCCCATGAGGGCGGCCACGACGTTCCTGGGAACAGTGAGATTGATATCTTTCAATATCCTGTTGTCGCCGAAGGAGGCGCTGAAATTTTCTATCTTTAAAACCGTGTTTTCCATTTAACGGAAATCCCCCTTGCGATAAGGTTCAGGACAAGCGTCAGAACAACAAGGATGAACGAGGCCCCCCAGGCGAAAGAGTGCCACTCGGGGTACGGGCTCATCGCGTAATAGAAGATTCGGTACGGAAGTGAATCTATCGGCTTGAAGATGTTGATGTTCATGAACTGGTTGCCGAATGCGGTAAAGAGAAGAGGCGCCGTCTCCCCCGTGATCCTCGCGACACTGAGGAGAATACCCGTCAGTATGCCGCTTATGCCTGAGGGCAGTATGACCTTCAGGATCGTTCTGTAATAAGGCACACCCAGCGCAAGCGAGGCCTCCTTCAGATGATAGGGTATGAGCTTCAGCGTTTCCTCCGTCGTTTTGACGATGACGGGGAGCATCATGATGGAAAGGGCGATACCGCCGGAAAGGGCGGAGAATGTCTTCAGCGGGGCAACAATCCAGATATAGGCGATGATGCCTATGACGATAGAGGGCGTACCCTGAAGAACAACGACGGAGAGCCGAATGCCGCTCGCCAGCTTGCCCGCCTTGTTCTCCGAAAGATAGATGCCGGCGGCGATACCGCAGGGTATGGAGATGACACCCGAGAGAATGATGAGCATCAGCGTTCCCACAATGGCGTTGAAAACACCGCCCCCTGCTTCTCCGATGGGCCGCGGGAGGCTGGTGAGGAAATCCCAGTCGATCACCGCGATGCCGTTCTTTGTTATGTAATAGAGGATGAGAAAAAGCGGCAAGAGGGAGATGAAAGCAAAAAGACAGACCATCCCCTTGAAGAAGATGTCTTCGGCGAGCCGCCTTTTGACATGGTTGCCCGTCATGAAACCTCCTTCGAGGATTCGATGCTGAGCTTATGGATAACGTAGGTTCCCGCAATGTTCACGATCATGGTGACGAAGAACAACACGAGGGCAATGTATATGAGCGAGGCCGCCGTTACCCCCGTGGCTTCGGCAAATTCATTCGCTATGACGCTTGCCATCGTGTTGGCGGGACTGAATATACCGGTGGGCAGAAAGTTGCTGTTGCCTATCAGCATCGTCACGGCCATGGTCTCACCTATGGCCCGTCCGAGGGCAAGGAGTATCCCGGCTGTTAAACCGGAGCGGGCATAGGGGATGACAATATTCTTGATAACCTCGAATCGTGTCGCCCCCAGGGAATAGGCCGCTTCCTTAAGGTCACCGGGTACCAGCGTGATCACCTCCCTGCCGAGAGACGCGGAAAAGGGGATGATCATGATGGAAAGGATGAGCGAAGAGGTAAGTATCCCCACGCCGTGAGGGGCGACGCCTATCTTCATTTCGATGAACCGCACGGCCGGCATGAGAAGGAAAAGCCCCCACAGCCCGTATATGACGGAAGGGATGCCGGCCAGGATCTCGACCGCGCTGCGCAGGAAGCCCGAAATGGCGCCTTCCTTGAAATACTCACCGAGGAAAATGGAAATGGCTAAAGAGAACGGGATAGAGATGAGGAGGGCCAGGAAGGAGGTGAACAGAGTCCCCACCAGAAAGGGAAGGGCACCGAAGGTCTCCGTCGTGGCATCCCAGACTTTGCCGATGAAGAAAAAGAGCCCGAACTCTTTTATTGAAGGTAGTGCGGTTACAAGAAGAGTGACAAGGATCGCGAGAAGAAGAAGCACGATAAGTGAACCGCACAGCGCGAGAATGAAGCGGAACCTTTTTTCCGAGCGGTCGGTGCTTCCAGGTATCGATTTTCCCTGAGTATCCATATCATCCTGAAAAGTATTGGAGACGGTGCCTGACACTGCACCGTCTCCCGTTCACGATCTCTTACTTCACGAGAGGTACGCCGTCGTATGTCATGGAGCGGACAAGCTTGTTTGCCTTTGCGGCCGCTTCCTTCGACAGGGGTGCGTATTGGAGGGGTTCCACATATCTCTGCCCGTCGCCCACAATCCACACAAGCAGTTTGGCCAGCGCCTCCGCCCGGTCCTTTGCTTTGCCGCCGTACTTCTGTTCCTTGTAGAAAATGAGCCACGTAAAGCCGCTGATGGGATATCCGGTGGCCGCTTCGGTATCAGTCAACGACACGTTCGTATCATCGGGAATCTTCACGTTGGCGGCGGCGCTGACGGATTTGAGCGTCGGCTCGATGAACTTTCCGGCCTTGTTCCTTACGCTGCCGTAGGGCATCTTGTTCTGGATGGCGTAAAGAAGTTCGACATAGCCGACGGCACCTGGTGTTTGCTTCACGTATCCGGCAACACCCGGGTTACCCTTCTGACCGATCTGGCCGGCGGGCCAGTTCAGGGATTTTCCCGCACCGATCTTTTCCTTCCATTCCTTGCTCACCTTCGTGAGATACTCGCTGAATATATAGGTCGTACCGCTCCCGTCCGCACGGTGTACGGCGCTGACAGGCATGTCGGGAAGTTTAACTCCGGGATTCGCGGAGGCGATCTTCGGGTCGTTCCATCTGGTGATCGTACCCAGGAAGATGCCGGCGACCGCATCGGGGGTGAAATTGAGTTTCGGGTTGCCGGGGAGGTTATAGGTCACAACCACGGCGCCAAGACACGTCGGGATGTGAAGCACGGGCGCTCCCGCCGATTGAACTTCCTTCGACGTCATGAATGCGTCGGTGCCGCCAAAATCAACAGTCTTCTTGATGAGCTGATTTATCCCGCCGCCGGAGCCGATCCCCTGGTAGTTGATCTTGACCTTGTACTGTTGATTATAGGCATCGAACATCTTCGAGTACAGCGGCTGGGGAAACGTAGCGCCCGCTCCCAGCAATTCCATATCCGAGGCTGACGCGACAGACGAACCGCATATCAGGGCAAAAACAACGAACATCGAAGATAAGACTCTCGAAAAATTGCCCAACATAGAAAACCTCCTTTAACCTTTTAAGGAAATCAAGACATCGAGCGTAGATTATCCACCGAGTGTTAACATTGGAGGAAAAAATCGTTAAGATTCGGTTAATTTCCGCTCCCTGCACACCACACCTCCTCAGGTGTACTTCGCCTGCAACGTATATATACGCCTGAGGTATTGCGGAATGATCGGGAACGCGTAAATCTTCCGTCAGGAATGAAGCGACGAAGGGCTGAGCAAGGCCGGCAGGGTAATGATGAACTTCGTGCCCTGCCCCGGGGTGCTTTCTGCGCTTATCTTTCCATTGTGAAGAAGGATGATGTGCTTGACGATGGAAAGACCCAAGCCGGTGCCGCCGAGTTTCTTCGACCTGGATTTGTCGACGACGTAAAATCTCTCAAAAATACGGGTGATATGTTGTGAGGGGATGCCCGGACCGGTGTCGGCCACTAAGATAACCATATTGCCGTCCCGCATCTCAATTTCGACGGTGATCCCTCCTGCATCGGTATATTTGATGGCGTTGTCGAAAAGATTGACGAAAACCTGTTCGAGTTTGAAGGCGTCTCCCATGACCGGCAATAACCCTTCTGCTGCCCTGACTTCTACGGAAAAA
>DNYO01000352.1 GCA_003506795.1 Deltaproteobacteria bacterium | reverse complement strand
GATGTCTACCTGCCTGACCGCTATGTTTTCAAGGCGGTTGATCTTCTTGTCCGCCAGGTACCGGCTGATGTCCCCCTGGAAGGTGTCGCGCATCTGGGACGTCAACAGGTCCGCGATACCGCTGATATCACGCCGTGTCCAGCCTCCCTGTATCTTGAAGAAGAGGTCCTCGGCCTTTTCGCAGAAGGCGGTTTCGTTGAATGTGGGGTCCATGTCGGCAATATGACGCAGGCCGTCAGCCAGGGAATCCCCCGTTTGCCGCTGTGCGCCGTAGGACGACGTATCGTATGCAGGCTGATCGTTATAGGCGTAGGAGCCGTATCCCGCGGGCGAAGCCGCGCTCATCTGCATTTGTTTGTTCGCTTTATAGCGCTTGTAGACGAAGTATATGACCCCGGCGATGATAAGGAGGATGATGATGTCACCGAAACCGAACCCGCCGCCGCCGTATCCGCCCGTTGAACCATAACCGGACCGGCCGAACAGCATGTTGCCGATCATACCGCCCATGAGGCCGCCGCCAATACCGTAGAGGAAGCTCCTGCCGGGGCTGTACTGGCCAGGTGTGGCGGGCTGCTGCGTCGGGTTTGTCGTCGAATAGGGCGTAGAGCGGTTGTAGGTCCCGCTCGAACTCCTGCTTCCCGAACTGAAACTTCTGGACCCGGAACTGCGTCCGCCTCCTGCGCGTGCCTCGGCGACCGTCTCAAGGACGATGCATGAAAGAAAGATCATGGCAATTCCAAGGATGAGCGTGCTGAATATCTTTTTTGACCGTGTATTCATCTTTTTTTCGTTCCCCCAGTTTGGTGAAGATAGTTGCCATGAAGGATATCATATAGGTTTTCACGATGTCAAAAGGTCAGGGATAGGGTATAGGTCCGTCAGGTTGTCGGCTCAACGGAGGATTCTTCCTCCGCTTTTTTTTCTCTTGAATTATTCATACGGGCCACGAGCACAACCAGTATTACGATGACGACCAGTCCTCCGGCGACAATGGGTGTGGTGAGGAGACTCTTCGGCAGGTATTCCCAAAGACCTATGACCCCGAAAAGAATGAATATGATGGCCGCAAACCACTTGACGAAGCGTTCGGGGATCTTTTTGCCCAGCACGATACCGATGACAATGCCGATGGCGTCCGCGATGATCATCGCCGTGGTGGTGCCGAGCCAGACCACTATGATATTGCTGTATTTTGTTGCCAGCGCCACGGTGGCCAGTTGGGTCTTATCGCCCATCTCAGCGAAGAAAAAGGCAACCGCGACGGTCCAGAACGGGCTGAAGTTGAACCGTTTGTCCTCTCCCTCGAGTGTGTCGCCCCTGATGGTCCAGAGGCCGAAGAGTATGAAAGATGCCGAGGCACCGATCTGGATGTATTGGATGGGTATGAACCGGGTTATGTAGCTTCCGGCAACAACGGCCATGAAATGGTTAACCAGTGTAGCCACAAACACGGCGAAAAGGACAGTCTGCCAGCGAAACCGGGAGGCGAAGGCCATAGCGAGAAGCTGGGTTTTGTCCCCCATCTCGGCGAGAACGACAAAGATAACCGAAGCCAGATATACGCTCATCAAGACCTCCCGGGGTCATAAAAAAACGAGACACCTCAGCATGTCGGTAAAACACACGCCGAAGGTCTCGCTAATTGGTTTACATCACCAACGGCAGGACCAGGGTCGCCCCAGCATGTTGATCCTGTCTGTCTAGCTACTCCCCTTCAATACAACCGGTGTTAGTATATGCGGAATTGTCCTGGAAAATCAACCATACACTGCGACACGGTGAAGAGCGTTGCGTCATTATCGGTGGACCGTGTCATTTGCCTTATTGAGGACCATGTTCATGAAACAGCCGGCGATTCTCGACAGGTTCTTTACGTTGAGAAAGACGATATAGGCGTCCATTGAAAGCTCCACATTCAATATCTTTACCTCTTTCAGGACCCCTTGCTTCAGTTCGTTGTGCACGACGGGCTCAACGATGAACGACGCACCTTCTCCCCTGCGGAGCAATTCTTTGGTGAATTCCAGGTTGCTGGCTTCGTAGAGTATGGTTGGCGTCAGGTCCCTCTTCCTGAAGGCCTCCATCACGATCTTTCTTGTGCCCGATCCCTCTTCCCTCATGATGAGCGGGACCCGGGAGACTTCTTCGAGGGCGACCGCCCCTTTGAGCGCCAGCGGGTGGTCCGGTGATGCGATGAGAAGGATGTTCTCCTTACGGAAGATGATGCTGCTTAAGAATTTAGGGTCCGTATCGGTAGCAATGATAGCCAGTTCGTTTTTCATGTGGAGCAGGCTTTGCATCATTTCCATGGAGCTGCCTTCGCCGAGGTGGATGCTGACGCCGGGGTAAAGAGCGTGGAACATCGAAATATAGTTGGGCATCAGAAAACGGGCATATGTTTTTGTCGTGCCTATGTGAAGTGTTCCCGTCTGGATCTCTCTTATACTGTCCAGGGCCTGCTCGGCCTCGTGTTCAAGTTGAAAGATCTTTCGTGCATAGTTGAAAAGCATCTCGCCGGCTTCGGTGAGATAGATTCGTCTCCCCATCTTGCTAAAGAGCTTGAGGCGCATGATCGATTCCAGTTGCTTGATCTGGGACGACACGGCGGGCTGGCTCACGCAAAGATGTTCCGCGGCACGGGTGAAACTGTTTTCCCTGGCGGACTCGTAGAATATTCGGAGCTGGTTAAGGTTCATAACGGGCACTCCATATCTTTGACAACCATAGGCGACGGGGGCAGCTTTGTCAGATATCAACGAGTGCATATCCGCCCGTCATAATGGTGAGAGTCTGTAGAAGAGGAGTAACAATTCGCAACCAGGTTTTTTGTGTGTTCGCAGCGGGCGGAATCTTCTGCCGGACACTGTAAAGACAGTATACATTAGTTTTTCTTATGTGCAACATAATTAATATGTATTTGACATGATTGAACTATCTTTTCCATCATTTAAGAAAAGCCATCAGGAGGGCCGTTTATGAAGGACATGAGAGATTTTATTCATGAAGCCGAAACGGTGGGCCAACTCAAGAGGGTAAAAGCCGAAGTGGACTGGAACCTTGAACTGTCCCATATAGCCAAATTGAACGAGGAAAAGAGCGGGCCGGCACTTCTCTTCGAAAACGTCAAAGGTTACACGTCGCCTGTGATCACCAGTGTCTGCACGACAACACAAAGACTCTCGCTTATCATGGGCGCTCCAATGGAATCGAGTCTTGTCGACCTGATGCGTTTTTGGGTCGAGAAGGGGAAGAGTCTGGTACCGCCGAAATTCGTGGACAGGTCCGAGGCCCCCTGCAAGGAAAATATCATGAAGGGTGACGATATCGATCTTTTCAAGTTCCCCGCGCCCCATTACTACCCCCGCGACGGGGGCAGGTTTATGGGTACCGCCCACTTTTTCATCACCAAAGACCCCGATTCCGGTTGGGTCAACCTTGGGACATACAGGGCCCAGCTTCTTGAGAAAGACAAGATCGGGACGCAGTTCATCAAAGGCAAACATTCCGATATCATGTTGAAGAAATATGCCGCCATGAAAAAGCCCATGCCGGTGGCGTCCATCGTCGGCTGCGACCCGCTCCTTTTTCTCACCGGCGCCGCACGACTTTCCGCCTTCGTGAGCGAATATGATTTTGCAGGAGCCGTCCGGGGCAGACCTATCGAGGTGGTGCGTGGCGAGACCGTGGACCTGCCCATTCCGGCCACTGCGGAGATTGTCATCGAAGGTTTTGTTGACCCCGAGACCTTCATGGATGAGGGGCCCTTCGGCGAGTACACCGGGTACTACTCCGGTGTGGGGACCGACAAGCGCAACTTCGCACAGGTAACATGCGTGACATACAGGAGTAACCCCATTTTCTGGGGAACCACGGTGGGCCGAGCGGTCACGGACACGCACATGACCATGGCACTCACCTATGGGGCAACGCTCTGGCAGCAGCTGACGGACATGAAGATCCCCGGCATAAAGGCCGTATACTGCCCTCCGGAGGGATCGGGGAGGTTCCTGGCCATCATATCCATGAAGCAGATGTATCCCGGACACGCCGACCAGGTGGGGACCGCCGCGATCTCCACGGAGATGGGCGCCTACGGTCTCAAAACGGTCATAGTCGTCGACGAGGACATAGACCCCTGGGATATCCCGAGGGTGCTTTACGCAATGAGTTTCCGGTTCCAGCCCAACCGTTGCCAGATCATCAAACGGGGCCGGTCGACACCCCTCGACCCGTCGCTCCCCATAGATGCCAGGGACATAACGGGCAGGATCATCATCGATGCCACCATACCCTACGAATGGGAGGAGAAGCCCATTCCGGTGGAACTGGACCCCGAAATGGTGAAGAAGGTTGAAGGAAGGTGGTCCGAACTGGGGCTTTAGAAAGCGTCTAAAAAGAGGGGGTTCTGATGAGGCCGATCAGATACACCGATGAAATGATCAACGAATTCAGCCGGGACGGCTATTGGACCGAGGAGGTCTTCTCCGATTTCTGGAGGCGCAACGCGGCGGAACTGGGGAACAGGGAGGCCCTTATCGACTCGAGGTACCGTGTGACATGGAGACAGGCGTGGAAGATACTCAACAACCTTGCCTTTGCCTGGGTCGAGATGGGAATCCCCAAGGACTCGAGACTAATCGTCCAGGCGCCCAACAGCGTCTATGGTTTCATTGCACGGATAGCGGCGGACAGAGCCGGGCTCATATCTCTTACCGTGTACCCTTATCTGAGGGAGAAGGAACTGACGTACATGGTGGAGAGGACCGAGGCGGTTGCCGTCGTCATCCCTCACATCTATCGCAAGTTCAATTATCTTGAGATGTACAGCGAACTGCAGAAGACGTCGCCGTACCTCAAGTATTTCTTTCTCTTCGACGAAGAGGTGCCGGATGGTGCGCCCGAGGGGTCGTTCTCCCTCTTCCAGCTGGCAAATCGCGACGTCGACGAGTCGAAGTACGCACGTCTTGATGAAAGGAAGTTCAGCGCCTATTACGATGTCGGTCTTCTGACCAGCACGACGGGTACCACGGGACTTCCGAAACTGGTGGAGTGGCCCATTGCTTCGCGGGTCTGCACGTCGAAGGCACGGGTCGATATATGGCGCCTGACCAAGGACGATATAACCGTCGCCATAGCCCCCCATGCAGGAGGCGCGGCGGGGACACTGACCTATTTTGCCGCGCCGCTCGTGGGTGCGAAAACGGTCATGATGGAAGAGTTCGATCCTGAAGGAGCATTGAAGCTTATCGAAAGAGAAAGGGCAACAGCGATCGGAGTGGTGCCGACTCACCTTGTTCGCATGCTTGAAGTGGACGAGACGAAATATGACCTGAAGTCGCTGCGGTTTATTCGCAGCGCCGGCGGGTACCTGCCGCCCCAGGTGGCGGAGGAGGCGGAAAGAAGATTCAAAGCCACGATAACCAGCGATCTCGGGACCCAGGACGTCGGTTCCGTATCAGGCTGTACCATAGACGATCCGGGTGAGATACGAAGGAGGACGGTGGGAAGGATGCTGCCGGGCAACAAGATGAGGCTCCTCGATGATGAAGGCAAAGAGGTGGCCGAAGGTGAACCCGGCCAACTCTGGTTCCGGGGCCCCCATGCCCCGGCCGGATATTACCGGGACCCGGAATCGACGGCGCCCGTCTTCGACGAGGACGGGTGGACGACGACCGGTGATATTGTGAGGTTCGAGGCCGGCTGCCTGTGGATAATGGGCAGGTCCAAGGACATGATCATCAGGGGCGGGCAAAACATCTATCCCGCGGAGATAGAGGGAATCCTCAACGAGCATCCGAAAGTGGCGAACGTTGCCATCGTCGGGTATCCGGACAAGGAGATGGGTGAGCGTGCCTGTGCCTGCGTGGTGCTCAAGGCCGGCGAAACCCTCACCAAGGACGAGATGGTGGCCTTCCTGAAGCAGAAGAAACTGGCCGCCTTCAAGCTGCCGGAGCGGCTCGAGATAGTCGAGGCCCTTCCCACTGTCGGGGATTCCGGCAAAGTGGACAAAAAGGTACTGAAGGCCGCGGTAGAGAAAAAGGTTGCCGGAGGAGAATAATGAAGACGATCCTTATTGTTTCCACCCTTGATACCAAAGGCACGGAGACATTCTATCTGCGCGACAGGATAAGTCAGCTCGGCGGATTACCCGTCGTACTTGACATGTCCATGAGGCCCGCAGTGGGGATCACCGCCGACATACCGTCCGACGAGGTGGCGCGGGCCGCGGGAAGCACCATGGAAGAGATCCTGGCTTCCACCGAACGGGCCAGGAACACCGCCATAATGACGAGCGGCGCCGCGATCACCGCACTTAACCTGTTGCACGAAGGGAGGCTTGACGGGATCATCGGGATTGGGGGTTCCACGGGTTCCCTGATGGCGACGGACGTGATGCGGGCACTGCCCTTTGGCGTACCGAAGCTGATGGTCTCGTCCACGGCGGCCCTGCCCGGCATGTCCACGCGATATATCGACACCGGTGATATCGCGCTGATGCACTCGGTGGTCGAGATAGCCGGACTCGGCGACGTGCTGAAGAATGTCATCGACAGGGCGGCAAGGGGGATATGCTCCATGGCGGATACGCCGCCGCTCTCATCCGCGGGGAAAGACGGCGGCAAGAAGGCGGTTGCGCTTACGATGCTGGGGCCCTGCGACAAATGCGCCAGTGCCGTGAGGCTGGCCCTTGAGGCGAAGGGGCACCAGGTGACGGGGTTCTCCGCCGCCGGCGTCGGCGACAGGGCCATGGAGGCCATGGTGTCGCAGAGGCTCTTCGACGCCGTCATTGACCTTGCCCCCGGCGCGGTGATGGAACATCTCGTGGGAGGAATGAGGGACGCCGGGCCCACCAGGATGGAGGCGGCAGGCAAGGCCGGGATCCCCCAGATCATCTCCACCTGCGGTGTCAACCACATAACACCGCCGAAATCAAGGTACACCGAAGACCACAAGACCCGAAGGAAATATGACATCGACAGGTACAGGACGTGGCTTCGGGCGTCACCCGATGAACTTAGAGCGGCCGCCCGGGTATTCGCGGACAAATTGAACAGGGCTGGCGGTCCGGTAAAGATCGTTGTTCCAATGAAGGGCTGGTCGTCCGTCGATAGACCGGGAAGCCCGACCTACGATCCCGAAGAAGACAGGTGTTTTGTGGATGAGTTGAGAAAACATGTGTTTTCGAAGATAGCAATAATGGAGATAGACGCCAACATGGAGGAGGAGACTTTTGCCCAATCGGTAATAAGCGCCGGGATGGAGTTCCTTGGCTCGTCAGGCGGGGTCTTGACTGCGCGCAAGACCGCTTGAGGAGCAAGGGAACTTTTGTATGCGGCTATTTAAATGACGGGGGACGAAAAAGGAGGTATCGATGCACCTGCTGCCGAAATTTGATTATTACGAACCCAGGGATATTGGCGAGGCATGCAAGCTGCTTTCCCAGCTGAAAGGTTCTGCCAGGATCATTGCGGGAGGCACCGACCTCCTCGTGAACATGAAGAAGGGCTTGCTCGCGCCCCGGTCCCTGGTGGGTATTGGAAAGATACCAGGAATTTCCGAGATTGAACCGGTAAACGGAGGGATCTCCATAGGTGCTCACCTGATCATCCAGAAGCTCGTGGAGTTCGATCTTATAAGAAAGAAGCTCTCCGTTCTCTCCAGAGCGGCCTCGGTGCTCGGCTCCCCCCTTGTGAGGAACCGGGCGACTATAGGAGGCAACATTGTGAATGCGAGGCCGGCGGCGGATCTGCCGCCGCCTCTTATCGCCATGGGAGCGCGGGTCAGGCTGAAGAGCAGGCGACAGGAGAGGGAAGTGCCGCTGGACAGGTTTTTTAGGGGCCCCGGCGAGACGGTAATTAAGCCGGGGGAGATCTTGACGCACATCGTGATCGATGCCCTGCCGCCGTTTACGGGAGGCGACTATATCAAACTTATGCACAGAAGGTCCCTCGAGATAGCGATCGTCGCCGTGGCCTCGAGGATCACGCTCGACGGTCCTGACGGGGTTATCAGGGACGGGAGGATCATCCTCAGCTCTGTGGCTCCAAAAGCCATACGCGCGGTCCGGGCAGAGAAGGCATTGATCGGGGAGCGGCCATCAGAGGGGCTTTTTGAACATGCCGGCCAGATCGCCGCAACGGAATGCACGCCCATAGATGATATACGCGGTGGGGCCGGGTACCGTTGCAGCATGGTAGGGGTGCTTACGAAGCGCACACTGTCGGGAGCCTTGAGGGAAGCAAAAGGCCAATGAAAGGAAAAGGTGGACAATGAAGAAGCTCATAACCCTGATCGTAAACAAAAGGGCTTTCGAGGTAGCGGTGGAGCCCAATAGAACGCTGGCTCAGGTGCTCAGGGAAGACCTGGGGTTCCTGGGAACCAAGGTGGGTTGCGGTATCGGGGACTGCGGGGCCTGCACCGTCGTTGTGGACGGGCGGCCAGTCAATTCCTGTCTTGTGCTTGCCGTTCAGGTGAATGGGAGCGAGATCACGACGATAGAAGGCGTCAGCGAGGGCGCGGAACTGCATCCCGTCCAGGAGGCTTTTGTGGAGTACGGTGCGATCCAGTGCGGGTTCTGCACCTCCGGTATGATCCTTTCTGCAAAGACGCTGCTCGATAGAAACTCCAATCCTTCTGAACCCGAGATACGGGCGGCGCTGTCAGGCAACCTCTGCAGGTGCACCGGGTACCAGAAGATCGTCGAAGCGGTCCACGCGGCGGCTGGCATGATGAAGAAATAGGAAGGAGGAAGAGCCGATCATGAAGGAATACAGCGTTATCAATACGAGGGTTCCCCGGGTAGACGGTCGTGCCAAGGCCACGGGTAAGGCGCGGTACGCGGATGATCTCTCCATGCCTGACATGCTGTACGGGGCACTCCTTCAGAGTCCCGTGGCGCATGCCAGGATCAGGAAGATCGATACTTCGAAGGCGAAAAAGCTTCCCGGTGTAAAGGATGTGGTAACGGCACAAGAGGCCGGCGCGGTGAAGTTCGGTGTTAGTCCTGCCCGGTACGATGAAACCATTTTTTGCATCGACAAGGCCAGATACGTAGGGGACGAAATAGCGGCGGTCGCGGCGGTCGATCTGGAGACGGCCCTTGAGGCGGCCGCGCTGATCGAGGTCGAGTACGAGGAACTCCCCGTGGTTCTCGATCCCTTTGAGGCAATAAAAGAGGGCGCCCCGGTCATTCACGAAGACTTTCCAAACAATATCGGTGCCGAGGTCCACCAGGAATTCGGAGATGTGGAAGAGGCCCTCAAGACCTGCGATCTTGTCAGGACCGATAAATTCGTGAACAAGAAACAGGATGGAGCCTTTCTGGAACCCCAGGCGTGTCTCGCATTCTATGACCCCGGTCGGGGCCTTACCCTCTATTCGTCGACGCAGGCACCCCATTATGTTCAAAGGACCCTGGCCATGGTGCTTGGTTTGCCCATAGGCAAGGTGAGGGTGGCCCAGCCCTGTGTGGGTGGTGGTTTCGGGCCCAAAGCCTCGGCTAGCACCCTTGAACTGACGACGAGCCTTATGGCGATCAGGACCGGCAGACCCGTGAAAATGGCCTTCACAAGGGAGCAGGTCTTCTGGCACAGCCGTGCGCGCCACCAGTTCTTCCACGAGCTGACAACGGGCGTGAAAAAGGATGGCACCCTCGTGGCCCTGAAGAACACCTGCTACCTGGACGGCGGGGCCTACTCCAGTTTCGGTATCGCCACGGTCTACTATGCCGGCTCCCTCCTCGGGGCGCCTTACAGGCTTCCCAATATGAAATACGACGGCTATCGCATCTACACCAACAAGCCGGCCAACGGCGCCCAGAGGGGTCACGGCGGCGTGGCGGCCCGTGCCGCATGGGAGCAGCAGCTTGATATCATAGCCGCGGACCTGGGGATGGATCCCATCGAATTCCGGCTGAAGAACATAATGCAGCGCGGCGATATTACCTGCAATGATTTCAACATGAGCAGCCTCGGGATGAAGGAATGCCTGGAGGCGGTCCGCAGTGGTTCGGGGTGGGATAAGAAGAAGGGAAAACTTCCCAGGGGAAAAGGAATCGGGGTCGCCTGCGGTTTTTTTGTCTCCGGCGCAGGTTTTCCCATATACCGGTCCGAAACATTCCACTCCACCGCTGTGATCAAACTCTCCGAAGACGGGGGGACCGTGAATCTCTATACCCCTGCGGCGGAGATAGGACAGGGGTCGGACACGGTGCTGACCCAGATCGCCGCAGAGGCTCTGGGTGTGAGGTATGGTGATGTGAAGGTATCCTCGGGAGACACGGACTTCGGTGTCGACCTCGGAGCCTATTCGTCGAGACAGACCCTCATGTCGGGCCACGCTGTCAAGCAGGCGGCCGAGGAGGCAAGACGCCAGGTGCTCGAGGTCCTGTCGGAGCAATTGAACATCCCCGTTGAAGAGATGGACATCAAAGACGGGTTGGTCCTTTTCAAAAAGGAGGGCGTGGATTTTTCGGCCCTGAGGACACGTTATATCAAGGAACATCGCGGATGGACGGATCCGCCGTCGGGGAAACACTTCACCTTTGTCGAGGCGGCGCGTCTCGCCTACCTGGCTCGGGGGACCATCGTGGGCACGGGCGCCTACAAGCCCGGGGAACTTGGAGGCAAGTACAAGGGCGCGGCGGTGGGCACGTCTCCCGCCTATGGGTGCTCAGCGCAGGTGGTAGAGGTGACGGTGGACATGGAAACGGGACAGGTGACCGTCGACAAGATGACCGATGCCCACGATTGCGGGTTTGCCATTAACCGCACCAATGTGGAAGGGCAAATGCAGGGCTCCCTGTCCATGGGACTGGGCGAGGCACTCTTCGAGGAGGTCAAATTCGATGGGGGAGGGAGGGTTGCTAACCCCACCCTCGGGGAGTACCGCATACCGACCTGTCTCGATATGCCGAACGTCGAGACCATTATCATTGAGAGCAACGAACCCAACGGTCCCTTCGGGGCGAAGGAGGTCGGCGAGGGGGCGATCATGCCCACAATCCCCGCCATACTGAATGCTGTGTACGACGCGACGGGGGTGCGGATCAACGAACTGCCCGTCACATCGGAGCGTGTTTTTGACAGACTGAAGGAAGAAAAGGAACGCCGAAAGGAGGTGTGACGCTATGTCGATCCTGTTTACCCAGCATTGGGAGATAATCCCCGGCAGCGAAGCCGAATACGCCCAGTTCATCACGGACAGATATATACCTGAAACGGCTGGAAAAAGTTTTTATCCCGTGGGGGGCTATTACGTTGAGGTCGGTTTCGGGCCGAAGATCGTTGCCGTGTACGCGGCGGAAAGTCTTGCCCGACTCACGGAGGTTGTGAGCACGCCAAAGTTCAAGGAGTTGACGCTGACGCTGAAATCCCTCGTCTACAATTATGTCTCCGGCGTCTACGAGCCTACAGGGAACGTGAAGCGCGAGAATTATTCGATACAGAAAGGGGTATGGAAGTTCAACCAGTACTATGACCTCAAACCGGGGGTGAAGAAGGAGTACGCGGATTTTATCATCAACGAGCACATCCCGGCGATGAAGAAGCTGGATTACCTCGAGGTGACGGGAGGGTGGAACGTGCTCTTCGGGGGGTTTTCCGAGATCATAGCCGAATTCACCTTCAAGGACCCTATCGATATCGGAAGGCTCCTCAACAATGAGGATTTCAGAAGGGTCACTCTCAAGATGCGCAATGAGTACGTGATCAACTATAAAAGCAGGATCCTGCGGTGCACCGAACGTTTTGACGAACCGCAATGGTTCAGGCTTTAACACAAAAAAGGGGGAGGGGAAGCTATGGCTGGAACAACATTTATGGATCCCCATGACGTGCCTGTTATCGCGGGCACTCAGGGGTGGGAAAGGATGTATCCTTACCAGTACCAGTTCTCGAAGGACGATCCGGAAAGAGGGGCGTTCGAGAGCAGTCAGATCTGGTATTATGACGGCCTTCATTACCCGGAGCCACACTACCCGTTCGACCTCATATGGGATGAGGCCTGGTCTTTGGCGCTGTCCCAGTACAACACGAGACATTTCATAATCCCGCCGGCGCTCGGCATCGACCACCGCATCGTCAACGGCTATGTGTATATCACCCCTGTTGGCATAGCCGACCAGGAGGTGGTAGCGAAAAGGGTGCCGCACTTCCTTGAAAGGGCCGGGTACTATTACCAGAACTGGGACAGGCTCTACGAAAACTGGAAGAAGAAGGTGACGGGGCTGATCGCGGAACTGGAGGCGCTGGAGTTTAGCGAACTTCCTGAGATGGAAGACATCTCGGTCGTCACGGAAGGTGTGGGAAAAGGCCGCGGTTTTGACATGCTCAAGAGGTATGACGACCTCATCAACATGGGGCTTCTGAACTGGCAATACCATTTTGAGTTCCTCAATCTCGGGTACGCCGCGTATGTGACCTTCATCAATACCACGAACCAGATCTTTCCGGGGATCCCCATATCCACCCTGACAAAGATGGTCTCCGGTATCGATGTTGTCATGTACAAACCCGATTCAGAGCTGATAAGGCTGGCAAGGCTCGCCATTAAAGAAGGCTTTGAAGAATTGTTCATGAGACCGCTTAACGCCGCGGGCCTGATGGCCGAACTGGAGAAGTCCCCCGCGGGTAAGGATTGGCTTTCCGAAATGGAGAGGGCCCGCTATCCCTGGTTCTACATATCGACAGGGACGGGATGGTACCACCACCATATCAGTTGGAACGATAATCTGGACATTCCTTTCGATGCCATCAGGATGCATATCAGGAGCATTAAGGAAGGTAAAGAGGTCGGGCGCCCCACGGAAAAACTCGTGAAAGAGCGCGACAGGATCGTGGAGGAATACAGGAAGCTTATCAAGACCGACGACGACCGGGAGGCCTTCGAGCAGTGCCTGGCGGTTGCCAGGACCGTATTTCCTTATGTTGAGGACCATCTCTTTTACATAGAGCACTGGTTCCACAGTATTTTCTGGAACAAGGTCCGGCAGATCGGCAGGATCCTCCAGAACTCGGGGTTCATAGAGGATGTGGAGGATATCTGGTACCTGAAAAGGGACGAGATCAAGCAGGCGCTCTGGGACTACTGTACTGCATGGGCAACAGGTGTCAAGCCAAGGGGACCGTCGTACTGGCCAAAGGAGATCACCTGGAGGAAGGAAGTCTATAAGAAGTTCAGGGACTGGGTGCCGCCGCCGGCACTCGGGGTGCCGCCGGATGTCGTCACGGAACCTTTCACCATAGTACTCTGGGGTGTTACGACCGATGTGCTGGGCGAGTGGTTAAAAGGCGGAGGTGATGGGGAAGGAGAGCAGACGGAATTGAAGGGTTCGCCCGGTTCGTCGGGGATAGTCGAGGGAAGGGCAAGGGTCCTCAGGAATGTTTCGGAACTTTCCGATCTCAAGGAAGGGGAGATACTTGTCGCCACCACCACCTCGCCAAGTTGGGCCCCGGCATTTGTTAAGATAGCGGGAGCCGTGACTGATGTGGGCGGTCCCATGTGCCACGCCGCCATAGTTTGCAGGGAGTACGGGCTTCCCACCGTGGTTGGGACGGGGAAGGCCACCCATCTCATCAAGACGGGAGACCTCATCAGGATCGACGGCGACAGTGGTGCTGTGGTCATTCTTGAGAGGATCTAACCGGCCTGTGATTGTTTCCTCTCCTTTTACGCGGGGTGGCCGCAGGCATGCCCGTGTGCCGCTCCGCGGAAGGGGTCTGACAAGGAGGAATAAGGATGCCAGGTAAAGAAACGAGATACACGCTGTGGTATGAAGAGACGGACGGTCAGGACTTCAATTTTGTGGGCAAGAAGAATGCCAACCTGGGAGAGATGATAAAGGCAGGCATAAGGGTAAGCCCCGGTTTCTCCATTAGTATATACGCCAATGACACGTTCATCACCGATACGGGTATAAAAGGAAAGATCGAGGCATACCTTGCCGATCTGGGCCCCGTGACCTACGAAACGACAAAGAAAGCCAGCGAATACGCCATAGGCCTGATTGAAGCCGCCTCGATACCGGCCGTTATCGAAGAGGAGATACTGTCCGGTTATCGCAGGCTTTGCGAATTGTCGGGGACCGCCGATGTACCCGTAGCGGTAAGAAGCAGCGGGGCCATCTCGATGCCGGGTCAGATGGAGACCTACCTGAATATCCGGGGCGAGAAGGACCTCATCGACTACGTGAAAAGATGCTGGAGCAGCGCCTATAACGTGGAAGCGATCATGTACCGTGCCAACAAGGGAATGGGCTTTCTTTTTAACATAGGGGTGGGAATCCCGAAGATGGTTAATTCCAGAGTCTCCGGTATCATATTCACCATAAATCCATTGAACGGAGACCCGTCCAAGATCTCCATCGATGCGAGCTACGGCCTGGGTGAGGCTGTGGTGAGCGGTCTTGTCACCCCCGATACCTTTCTGGTGGACAAGATCACCTTCGACCCCGTGAAGACGACGGTGGGGAGCAAGGAGGTTCAGTGTGTCTACCGCGAGAACGGAAGTGATATCATCCAAGCGGATGTAGCGGGTGAGATGCGCCAGAGGCTTTGCGTCTCTACCGAGGAAGTCGGCGAGCTTTGCCGTCTTGGGAAACTGATAGAGGATTACTACGGGAAGGCCTACGATATCGAATTCGGCATCGACGCCGATCTTTCGTTTCCGAATAACATCATTATTCTCCAGGTGAGGCCCGAATCCGTCTGGAGCAAGAAGGAAGTGACGGCCAGGACGGAAAAGAGGAAGGACCCCATGGAAAGGATCCTGGGCCAACTCCTGACAGGTGTCAAGCTGAAATAATAAAGAACCCGGGAGGGGAGTTGGAGAGGACCCTGCTCATAATGGCCACACTGGACACGAAAGGAAAAGAGGCGGGTTACGTGAGGGACTGCGTCAGGTCTTCCGGGGTAGGCACTCTTGTCATGGATGTGGGAACGCTGGGGGGACCGCTGACTGAGGCCGATATTCCCGCCGCAGACGTCCTTGGGGCGGCGGGCTTAGGCACGTCGGGAGGGGCATTTGCCGCGCTTTGCCGCTCTGAAGCGGTGGAGGCCATGCAAAAGGGCGGTATTGCCATTGCCCGCAGACTCCTCGAGGAAGGAAGGGTAGACGGTATCTTCGGTCTGGGAGGAGGCACAGGCACCGCCATTGCCGCTGCTGTTATGCGTTCATTGCCATTCGGCGTGCCGAAGGTGATAGTCTCCACCGTGGCCTCGCGGGATGTGAGGGAATATGTGGGGACAAAAGACATTGTCATGTTCCACAGTGTCGCCGACCTTCTGGGGTCAAACCGTTTTATACGCCGCATCCTTGAGCAGGCCGCCGGCGCGATATGCGGCATGTTGGGGACTGGAGCCATGGAAAACCCGGCGCCGATCGTTGCCGTGACGGCCTATGGGATAAACTCGCGCTGTGCCATGAATGTGGAACCTCTTCTCGAAGGGAGGGGCTATGAGATGATCGGTTTCCATGCGAATGGTGTGGGTGGAATGGCCATGGAGGAAATGGTGGGTGAAGGCCTGATAGATGGAGTGCTCGATCTCACACCCCACGAGCTGGCTGACGAGATGTTCGGCGGCTATTGCAGAGGGATCGGTCAAAAGAGGTTCCGGGCGGCAGGCGAGGCGGGCGTGCCGCTTCTTCTGGCACCGGGCGGTCTTGACAATGCGGTCTTCAGTCCTTTTTACCCCATGCCTGAGACGCTCAAAGACAGAAGGCGCCATGATCATGACGACAGGTTCTGCGTCCGTATGGAACGTGAAGAGATGATCGCTTTTGCACGTGTCATCGCGGAGAGATTGAATGAATCCGGGGGGCCTGCCTGCGTGCTCATACCTTCCGGCGGTTTCTCGGAGGCGGACATGCCCGGAGGGGAACTGTACGATCCTGAGGTGGACAGGATCTTTACTCACGAATTGAAGAGGCTCCTCAGGGACGTCATCACCCTCGAAGAGATGAACGTTCACATAAGTGATCCGGCCTTTGCGCGTCGCGCCGTGGATATCATCGATGGAATGGTCAGGACCGGGCGGCAGACAGGGCCGCGGCGGTCTGAAACAGGACGGCAGACATGAGAGGGACAGGGAGGAGGCGCGAAAAAATGAAGAGGATCATCGTGGCAATTACCGGGGCTACGGGTGTCATCTATGGTATAAGGCTTCTCGAGGTCCTTAAGGATTTTAACGTTGAGAGCCATCTCATTATGTCCGGGCAGGCGAAAGCGAACATAAGATGCGAGACCGACCGCAGTGTAGAGGACGTTCAGAAGCTTGCCTCAAGAGTCCATGACGTGAACAATCTTGCGGCATCGGTGTCGAGCGGCTCTTTCAGGACCGACGGGATGGTCATAGCCCCCTGCACGATCAAGACCCTGTCCGCCATAGCCAATTCGTACAACGACAATCTTGTGATCAGGGCGGCGGACGTGGTGCTCAAGGAGCGCAGAAGGCTTGTCCTCGCGGTGCGGGAGACCCCCCTTCACAAGGGACATCTCGAACTGATGGCCAGGGTGGCGGACCTTGGCGGGATCATCCTGCCGCCGATACCTGCCTTTTATTTCCATCCCCGCACCATCGAAGACCTCGTAGACCATGCCGTAGGGAAGATGCTGGACCTCATGGACATCGACCACTCATTGTTCAAGAGGTGGCAGGGGATTAAGACCGAAGAGAAGAAAAGGGACGATAACGTTCGAGCCGCCGCAGCCATTCTTTAATCCCTTGTAAAAATGGGACCCCCTGTGTATAATCAATTGGTTTCAGCCTGCAAAAAAATTGAACCTGTTCCTTAAGTTTCCTGTACGGGGTGATGAATGAAGATCAGATTTCTGGGTGCTGCAAGGAAGGTTACCGGCTCGTGCTACCATCTATTGACGGATGGAACCCAGGTCCTTGTGGACTGCGGCATGAATCAGGGCAGGAATTCCGATGTCCTCAACCGGGAACCCTTCAAATTCCAGCCCGATCAGATAGAGACCCTGCTTCTCACCCATGCGCACCTCGACCATTCGGGGTTGATACCTAAAATGGTGGCCGATGGCTTTACGGGACGGATCCTGACCACATCCGCCACGGCGGAGCTTGCCGAGATCATCCTTCTCGATTCGGCGCACATCCAGGAAAAGGACGCCGAGTGGCAGACGAAAAAGGCCCTGAGGGCAGGTAGAGACCAGGTTTTCGAGCCGTTGTACAATTCCGAGGAAGCCAAGGCCTGCCTTCCTTATTTTGACAAGAAGGACTATGATGACGCCAGGGAGCTTTCCGGGGGGATCAGGTACCGTTTCATAGACGCCGGTCATATTCTGGGATCGGCGACGCTGGAGCTATGGTTCCGCGATGACGGGAGGGACAAGAAGATAGTCTTTTCGGGTGATATAGGCAAGAACGGCAACCCGATCATCCGGGACCCTCAGCATGTTACCGAAGCAGACTACGTTGTCGTTGAGTCCACCTACGGAAACCGTTTCCATAAGGATCTGGATGCGAGCATCGCTGAATTGGAAAAGGTTGTCAAGGACACTTTCAAGCGGGGCGGGAATGTGCTTTTGCCCTCATTTGCCGTAGGCAGGACCCAGGACGTTCTCTATATTCTCGACAGACTTGTCAAGGAAGGGCGCCTCAAGGACCTCGATGTTTACGTCGACAGTCCCCTTGCCGATAAAGCGACCAAAATCTATATGGCACACCCCGAGTTTTTCGACGCCGAGGCGTCAAATAACTTCCATATCAAAAGCTCCGGAGGCATGAGGGTCCACTTCACGACTACCATAGAGGAATCTCAGAAGATCAACAGGATCAAATCCGGGGCGATCATTATCGCAGGCAGCGGCATGTGCGAGGGCGGCAGGATACGGCACCATTTCAAACATAATATCTGGAGGTCCGAGTGCAGCGTCATTTTCACGGGTTTCCAGGTGCCCGGGACTCTCGGCCGTTATATCGTCGACGGGGCGAAGAGGGCGTATATCCTCGGCGAGGAAATGGCCATACGGGCGAAAGTCTATACCATCGGCGGGTTTTCGGCGCATGCCGACCAGGGAGAACTCATCGAATGGCTCAGTACCTTCACGAACAATCCCAGGGTTTTCATCGTGCACGGTGAAGAATCTGTTGCCCTTGAGTTTGAGAAGACCGTCAGGGAAAAACTGGGCCTGACGACGTATGTGCCCCATCTTGGAGAGGAACTGGATATCTAACAGCTCCGGGCTTCCTTAAGCCCCGGTGGAATCTCAGAGGGAACGTGGAAGGACAAACTTCTCTCTTCAATGATGCAGATTTTCTGAACTACCAGATCGTCCGCAGCAAAAACCGCAAACGAACGATGACTCTGAAGGTCGAACGCAACGGGACGGTTGTTATCCTCGTTCCTGAACGAACACCGAAGGAAGAGATCCAGAGGTTTTTCACATCGAAGGTGTCCTGGATAGCAAGAAAAATCAAGGAATACCAGGAGACGATCGGCAAGGCGGGCGGGCCGAAGCGCTACGTCACAGGGGAGAGATTTCTCTACCTCGGGGAAGAATACCCGCTGGAGGTGATCGAGGGCGGTTCGGCCAGGCTCACCCTTTCCCGGGGCATATTTCAGATGTGCAGCGATCACAACGCCGATGGCAGAGAGATGTTCCGAAATTGGTACAGGACGAGGGCGCGCGAGATATTCGCCGAACGTGTCAGTTTTTACGGCCGACGGTTGAACCTGTCATATAAGGGGATACGGATTACAAGCGCCCGGACCCGCTATGGTTCGTGTTCGTCCGATGACAGGCTGTCCTTCAGCTACCGGCTTGTCATGGCGTCTTACGACGTTATCGACTATATTGTGGTCCATGAACTTGCCCACATCAAAGTCAAGAACCATTCAAAAAAGTTTTGGGAATACATCGAAAAAGTGATGCCCGATTACAAACGGCGCAAACAGTGGCTCACGGCCAGAGGGTATTTGCTGGACATATGAGGTTTATCTCCACCCCGAAGAGTATACGGATGGTCTGATAAGGAGAGATGATGAGAAAGATCGTGTTTGCATTAGCGATGGCAGCGGCGTTGGTATTCCTTTTCGCTGATGTCGACCTTCAGGCACAGTCACAAAGAAAATCGGCCGTCCCGAAGCCGGGGAGCGGCAAGTCCCAGATCGTGATCGAATATGTTTCTTTTCCCGACCAGTACAAGAAATATGAGGTGTATCCCTGGGAGACGCTCACGCTGGATGATTTCCAAAAATCCTACGGGGCGATGATCCAGGAGGGAAAATTTGAAGACTGGGTAAAATCACTTTCCGGCACGGCCGTGGGTAAGAACCGGATGATCCGGGTCTTCAGGGAACAGTTTGTCCTTATCGTGTGCTGTAAGCCCCACCTGTGTGATGCGAGCCAGATCATCGTTCTCTACGATCCTGTGAAAAAGCGTGTCTTCAGCATACTGGCCGTGGACGGCAAGTTTTACTGGTTCGGCCAGCCGCCTCCACACATGCGGGATCTTCTCAATGTCCTGCTCGTGGAGGAGTTCAAGGCAATTTACCGGGGCCAGAGCTGAGTCGATACGCCCCGTAGCTTCAGGCGCCCCGTCTTCTTCACCTGCCGGTTGAATAGGGAAATCTTTTAACGAAACTATGGCCCCCGGTATTTCGGGGCCGGTCCCCGATGTGCTATAATGCCGCATTCACAGGAAACGAGAGGATACCACTATGGGACATGGAGTTATCGTTGTTGGAGCGGGACTAGCGGGGATGATGGCCGCGATTGCAGCCTCGGATGAAGGCGGAGAGGTTGCCCTGATCGACCGGGGCTCGGTAGGGCTTGGAACGAATACGGCAATGTCGAATGCCGTCTTTACCGGAGTCTCCGCTTCCTACGGTGCTGAGGAATATATCCGGGAAACGATGGAGATCGGCCGCTTCCTTAACAGGCAGTTCAAGGTCGAGATCGTGGCTGAAAAGAGCCCCGAAGCCGTCGCCAGACTGAAGGCCCTCGGGGTTCCAATAAATCCTGCGGGAAATCTCTACCAGGTCACGTCGCCGAACCCCCGGGTAGTCTCCGGTGTTACAATGGTGAAACAGGTGGCCGCGGCGCTGCAGTCGCGTCCGAATATCCATGTTGTACGCAATTTCTACGTAACCGGGATTATGAAAGAGGACGGGGCCGCAACGGGCATCGAAGGGATAGATGAGGCAGGCCGCCGCGTCATATACGGCGCGGATGCCGTGGTCCTCGCCACCGGCGGGGCCGGCGCGATCTATCTCAGAAACGACAATCAGAAGGGCATCATGGGACAGGGCTATCGCCTTGCCGCCATGGCCGGCCTTTCACTTCTCGATATGGAATTCGTGCAGTTCTTTCCCCTTGTCGTGGCAGG
>DNYO01000304.1:15956-41035 GCA_003506795.1 Deltaproteobacteria bacterium | reverse complement strand
GGCCAATGTTTTGCGTCAGCAGTTGGGATTGACGGGGACAAAGATAGGTTGCGGCCAGGCTCAATGCGGAGCCTGCAACGTGATCCTCGATGACAGACTGGTCCGATCCTGTGTGACCAAAATGTCCAGGGTTCCCGAAGGGGCCCGCGTGACCACCATTGAAGGGATAGGTACCCCTGGTAGTCTGCATCCCATTCAGCTTGCGTGGATCATCCACGGCGGTGCCCAATGCGGGTTTTGCACGCCCGGATTTATCGTCTCCACCAAGGCCCTGCTGGCTCAGAACCCGGATCCTACCCGGGACCAGGTCCGTGAGTGGTTCGACGGGCACCGCAACGCCTGCCGCTGTACCGGTTACAAACCTTTGATAGACGCGGTGATGGATGCCGCAAAGGTGATGAGGGGCGAAATGGATGCCTCGGACCTTCTTTTCAGGATGCCTGCTGACGGGGAAATATGGGGCAGTAAGTATCCTCGGCCGTCGGCCGTAGCCAAGGTGACCGGCACGCTGGATTACGGGGACGACCTGGGACTCAAGATGCCGGCCGGCACCCTTCACCTGGCCCTGGTTCAGGCCGGTGTATCCCATGCCAATATCAGGAACATCGATACGTCAGAGGCCGAAAAGATGCCCGGGGTCTTTAAAGTGGTTACCCATAAGGATGTGAAGGGCAGGAACCGGATCACCGGCCTGATTACCTTTCCCACCAATGCTGGTGACGGTTGGGACCGGCCGATCCTGTGCGATGACAAGGTGTATCAGTATGGGGACGCCCTGGCCATCGTCTGTGCCGAGACATCGGCCGCAGCCGAGGCGGCAGCCGAGAAGGTCAAGGTCGATCTCGAGGAACTGCCGACTTACATGAGTGCGCCGGCGGCCATGGCCGAGGACGCCCTCGAGATTCATCCGGGCACACCGAACATCTATTTTACAATCCCCATTATCAAGGGAGAGGATACGGCGCCGATCATGGCCTCGGCGGCGCATGTGGTGCAGGAAGAATACTATCTGCAGCGGCAGCCCCATCTGACCATGGAAACGGATGTAGGCCTCGCGTATTATGACGACGAAGAGCGGCTGACCATCCACTCCAAGAGCATCGGCATTCATCTCCATCACGCCATGATCGCCCCGGGGCTGGGGATTGAACCGGAGAAACTGCGCCTGATTCAAAATCCCTCGGGCGGTACCTTCGGATACAAGTTCAGCCCCACCATGGAGGCCCTGCTCGGGGCGGCCTGTATGGCCACCAACCGCCCCGTCTTCCTCCGCTATAATTATTACCAGCACATTACGTACACCGGTAAGCGCTCCCCCTTCTGGATGAAGGTCAAATACGGGGCCGACAAGGACGGCAAGCTCCTGGCCATGGAAAGCGATTGGAGCGTCGATCACGGGCCTTATTCGGAATTTGGAGATCTTGTGACCATGCGCGGAGCGCAGTTTATCGGAGCGGGCTATGGCATCCCCAATATCCGCGGCGAGGGACGGACGGTCTGCACCAATCACGCCTGGGGCTCCGCTTTCCGGGCGTACGGTTCACCGCAAAGTTTTTTTGCCGGTGAAAGCCTCATGGACGAACTGGCGGCAAAGATGGGAGAGGATCCCCTGGAGTTGAGGGCCCGCAACGTTTACAGGCCGGGGGCCACGACCCCAACGGGTCAGACACCCGAGGTATTCAGCTTATCGGAAATGATCGACAAATTGCGCCCCCTGTATCAGGAGGCCATGAAGAAGGCCAAAGCGGGATCCGGCGGGGAGATCAAGAAAGGCGTGGGGATTTCTCTGGGCATTTACGGCTGCGGTCTTGACGGGCCGGACAGTTCCGAGATCCGCGTGGAGCTCAATCCCGACAACACCGTAACGCTCTTCAATGCCTGGGAAGACCACGGCCAGGGGGCGGATATGGGCAGCCTGGGTACGGCCCACAAGGCCTTGAGGCCCCTGGGATTGACCCCGGACCAGATCCATCTGGTGATGAACGATACCGCCCTGACGCCCAACAGCGGTCCTGCCGGGGGTAGCCGTTCGCAGGTGGTGACGGGAAATGCCATCAAGAACGGTTGTGAACTCTTGGTAGCCGCCATGCGCAAGCCCGACGGCTCCTATCGCACCTATCAGGAGATGGTGGCGGAAAAGATGGCGCTCAGCTACTCAGGCGTCTGGACCGCCTCGATGTGTACCCCCTGTTCCCTGGAAACCGCGCAGGGATCACCGTTCCCTGTTTATATGTACGGTGTTTTCATGGCGGAGGTGGCGGTCGATACCGGGACGGGAAAGACGGCCGTTGAGGGGTTTACCGTCATGGCCGATGTGGGCAGGATAAACAACAAGCTGGTGGTGGATGGTCAGATCTATGGAGGTGTGGCCCAGGGCATCGGTCTCGCTCTCGCCGAAGACTTCGAGGACCTGAAAAAGCATACCTCCCTTCATGCCTGCGGATTGCCCTATCCCAAGGACATTCCGGACAAGATCGATATTCATTACGTGGAGACCCCCCGTAAAAACGGACCTTTCGGTGCCGCCGGGGTGGGCGAGCTTCCCCTGACCTCTTCCCATGTGGCGGTAATCAATGCGATTTACAATGCCACGGGGGTGCGCATCAGGCATCTTCCGGCCCTGCCGGAAAGGGTCCTGGCGGGATTGCAGACCCTGAAGTAGAAAGCGTTGCCGGAAATGACCGATGATGATATGTTAAGGTGAAGATTAACCGAAGGATTTGAGTGGCCAGGGGCTAAGCGACAGGAATTAAAAGTCACGGCCCCTGTGCCCCCGAATCCTGAAATCATTTTACTATGGATCAACAGGAACTACACCGACTGGAAAATCAGTGCATTCAGGAAGAGCCTCCGTGGTGCTCGGCCGCCTGTCCCCTGCACATTGATGTCCGGGCCTTTGTTGGGCACCTGGCCCGTGGTGACCGGCCGGAGTCGCTAAAGACGCTGCGAAGGACCATGCCGCTGCCCAACATCCTGGGGCGCATCTGCGATGCCCCCTGTGAGGGGCACTGCAAAAGGTCCGAGGCGGGTGAAGCCATCAGGATCGGGGCCCTGGAAAGGGCGTGCGTTAGTCAGGATGCGGACCCTCAGAAACTCCTTTTGCTGCCGGCGAAAGGCAAACGCATTACCATAGTCGGCAGCGGATTGAGCAGCCTGACGACGGCCTGGGATTGTCTGCGCAAAGGGTACGGGGTTAAGGTCTTCGAACCGGGGAAGAGACCGTCGGAACGCCTGGCCGATCGCTATGCGGGCTTGCTGCCCTGGAGGATCATCGAAGAAGAAACAGCTTTTCTGGTGAGACTCGGTATGGATATTGAGTTGAACGCCGCGACGGGTGAACCGGATTTCCTGGATCGATGCCTTACGACCTTCGACGCTGTCTATCTGGGATTGGACGCCCTGTCCGGCGGATCGTGGAAACTTGAAGAGGATAGCTCCGGAAACATCCGGGTCGAACCTCAGACGCAAAGAACCGGCAGGGAGGGGGTCTTTGCAGGCGGTCTGCCTCGTTCGGGCCGGATCTCGCCCGTCTGGCAGGCGGCTGAAGGCCGCTTTGCGGCCAACTCCATCGACCGTTATATCCAAAAGGTGTCTCTGACCGCGGGACGGGAAAAGGAAGGCCCGGTTTCAACGCGCCTCTTCACCAGCATGGAAGGCGTTATCCCCTCGCCGGCCGCAGACCCTGCCGATCCGGTCACCGGCTATACCGATGAGGAGGCTCTCCACGAGGCCCGGCGCTGCCTTCAGTGCCAGTGCCTGGAATGCGTGAAGGTCTGCGTTTATCTGGAGCGGTTCGGCGGCTATCCAAAAAAATACACGCGGGAGATCTATAATAACGAATCCATTGTCATAGGTTCCCATCAGGCCAACAAGCTCATCAATTCCTGCAGCCTTTGCGGGCTCTGCAAGGTGGTCTGTCCCGAAGACTTTGCCATGCAGGACCTTTGTCTTCAAGCTCGTCAAAGCATGGTTCGACGAGGCAAGATGCCGCCGTCGGCCCATGAGTTCGCTCTTCAGGATATGGCGTTCAGCCTGAGCGACCGGTTTACCCTGGCCCGTCATGAACCGGGTCTTGCGGCCAGTGCCCGGGCCTTCTTCCCGGGCTGCCAGCTGTGCGGTTCTGCGCCGGATAAGGTCATCGCGGTGTATGAGCATCTACGGTCCGCACTGACCGGCGGGGTAGGGCTGATACTTGGATGCTGTGCGGCTCCGGCCCATTGGGCCGGCTGCCGGGAGCAGTTCGTTGATAAACTTGAAGGGATAAAAGGCCAATGGCGCAGCCTGGGGGAACCGGAGCTGATCCTGGCGTGTTCTACCTGCCTTCGGATTTTCAAAGACCATGCGCCGGAGGTGCCGGTGATATCTCTCTGGACGGTACTGGACGAAATCGAAGGACCTCTCCCGGGGCACAACCTGAGCGAGCCTCTGGCCATTGCCGATCCCTGTACCACCAGGTTGGAACCGGATATCCAGTCATCCGTTCGGCGCATACTGGGCCGATTGAAGGTTCCCATCGAGGAGTTGGATCCGGGCCCGGAGAAAACCGAGTGTTGCGGCTTCGGCGGGCTGCAGCAGAACGCCAACCCGGAGGTGGCCCGTGATGTGGTGCGCCGGAGGGCCCAGAGGAGCGAACGGGATTATCTGACGTATTGCGCCATGTGCCGGGACAGTCTGGCCTCGGCTGACAAGCGGGCACTGCATCTTCTGGACCTCCTCTTCCCTGACCCGCGGGTATCCGATCCGGCGGCCCGTGAAAGGCCGGGCTGGTCACAGAGGCAAGACGGGCGCGGACTGCTCAAAGACCGTTTGCTCAAAGAAATCTGGTCCGAGGAACCGATGAAGAAGGAAGATCATCAAAAGATTACATTGCAGATAGCACCCGAGGTGCAAATCATCCTGGAGGAGCGGCACATCCTGGAGGAGGACCTGCAGAAGGTCATCTATCACGCGGAACTAAATGACGAAAAGTTCTACCATCGAGAGACCGGCCGTTTTAAAGCCGCTTTCAAGCCTTACAACGTCACCTTCTGGGTTGAATATGGTCGGGCGGCGGAAGGGTTCGTCATCTATAATGCCTATAGCCATCGCATGGAGGCGGCCGTTTCATGAACAAGGACAAGACGCACGCGGAAGAGTCAAAGTGGCGGTGCCGGCGATGTCACCTGGATCTCGTCGTAGGGCCGGTCAGCGTTGCCTATATGGGGAGCCGTTTTACCACCGACCTGCCCCATTGCCCCTCCTGTGGAATGGTTTTTGTTTCGGAAGAAGTCGCCCTCGGCAAGATGGCCGATGTGGAGCGGATCCTTGAAGACAAATGACGACGGCATTTGGATGACGAAAGGGAACGTGAGGCCCGAACGATCATGTTCCCGCGTACGTGCCTGTCATTTAAGTTCTTTCAGGCGAAAAACCAACACGCTTGCCAGTATTGTGAGTATGCCGAGAATCGTAATGCCTAACCTGAAGCTGTACAGGTCCCCGGAAACTCCGAGAAGATAGGGTGTGACGCCCCCTCCTGCGAAGAAGCTCAAGGCAAGGATGATTCCCGTGGCCAGCCCCCTCATTTCCCTGCTGAACGTTTTTGCAATAGCCACAAGACCCACGGGAAAAAAGCCTGTCACGAAGAGCGCCTGAAGAAAAAGGACGACGCCGGTGCATCTGACGGACGCCAGACCGAGAATAACGGTCAGGACGCCGGTGATCGCCGTCATGAAGAACATGATTTTCCTCAGATTGAACCTGTCAACGACAAAGCCGCACGCCACCGCCACACCGATCGATGCCAGCCGTGATATACCCAGGATGGTATTGGCATAATCAATACTCAGCCCCAGTTCCTTTGTCAGGTAGAGAGGCGTGATGGAGTAAATGCCGAGATTGGATCCGGCGCCGAAGATCCAGATAGCAGCCATGACCCAGAGAGACCGTATCCTGACGATATCCCTGAATATCGCCCGGGGAGGGTTAAAGATTTTTACCTCGCTGCTGACAAGAAGGAAGACGACCCCACAGACAAGGAAGACGCATCCGTAGACAACAAATATCCCGCGCCAGGGGAAATAATGGAGAAGGAGAAGGCAAACGAGAGGTGTGGCGAAGATGGCGAGTGAGGCCCCGATATCATGAATGGCGATAGCCTTGCCCCAGTTCTTTTCAGCGTAGTATTCCGTGATCAGCGGGATGGCCGCGGGTATGTACAAACCGACGGAAAAACCGAGCACAAAGGAAAAAATATAGAGCACAAAGAAATTTTGAACGAGGGGGATAAGAAATGTCATCAGGCTCAACTGCGCCAGAGACAACACAATCGACCTCTTATAGCCGATTCTGCCCGCCAGCAGACCGGAGGCGATAACGGCGATACCATATCCGGCCGACATGAATATGAAGATGGCGCTTGCCCGCGCATGGTTGACCATGAACTCATCTTCCAAAATAGGGAGGATCGGCGAGAAGACTATTCTGGCCGAAAAGTTGACGAACCATATAAATAACATAAAGAAGAGGAAAAGGAGAGCCTTGCCCCTGAGGTCGGTATACCGCTCCATTGTCTTACTTTAACCTAGTAATCCCCTGATTTCTACATAACTCTTCATTGAGAGATAAAGGAATATCCATAGTGCATTCCCCACGGAAGCCTGTTTACGGGCGGCATTCCGAACCGTCCCGTCCGTCGACTCACGGAAGCACATGGATTGCTTTCCAGTAAATGGAACTGATAAGGATCGAAATGACGACAGAAACAGCGTATGCGCCGCCGCCGAGGGCCACGTGACGGGCGCTCCAACCCCTTGATTGTGTTATCGTATCGCTGATCATGATAAAGGGCTGCGTGTAGGCCAGGAACAAACTGTTCCCCGCGGCTATCACGGCCACGCTTACCAGCACCGGATGCAAACCGAAATTCACGAAGAGCGGTATAAACAACGGGGACGTCAGGGCAATTGTGGAAAACCCCCACGGCACATCTATGAAACGGATCAGCCAAAACCCCAGGGTTATCACGATCAGGAACGTAAGCGGCGTTTGCGCCAGGGAAAGAACCGCGGGCTCTACGAAAGGCCGGATCCACCCGGATATTTCAGCCTTCGTAAAAATCCCGGACAGAGAGACCACTACACCAAAGAAAACTATGATGTCCCAGTTGACGCCTGTCCGAATCTCGCTAAATGTGATGACCTGAAAAAGAATCAGTGCCAGGACCGCGGTCATTGCACACGCTGCTGTCGAGACATGGTGGTATCGTTCCGTTGCAAAAAGCGCCAGCGCACCCGCCAGGATAATACCGGTGATGATCTCCTGCACGCTGATCTTCCCAAGCGCATGGTACTGCTTCCGGAACGTCTCCTGTGTGATGGCCAGCGGAGCCCTTGGTTTCAACAGGATATAAATAAGGCCGACGAACAGAATGGTTATGATGAACCATGGCACCGCCATTATCTTAAACCACATGTCGAACGTAGCCAGCGGCTTCATTTCCGGTGGAAGAAACCCCAGCATGAAAGGCCCCCAGAGAGACCCCGTCAACCACCCGGTACCAGGCAGAACGGCTGTTCCCCACGCCACAAGGCAAATAAGAGCGGAGCCCCGTGACCTGTCTGCCAGCCTGCAGGCCTCGACAAGGTTCATGGCAATGGGCATAACAACGGAAAGGCGCACTGTGATCGATGGAGTCAACGCCGACAGGACCAGCCCGATAATGAACCAGCTGACAATAATAGTGAAATAGGTCGGACGGAAACTTTTCAAAACAAAATAGGCTATCCGTTTTCCAAGGCCTGTTTTGGCAAGGGCATATCCGAGATAGAGGGCAGGGATGAGTACCCAGACACCGGAACTTGTGAACCCGCCTGTCACAACCTCGAGCGGCAAACCAAAGAACAACGCCCCGCAAATAAGAGTCGCCGCCCCCGCAAAGTATGGCACATTCCCCGGTCTGAATATCCACAGGCCCAGAGCAACGAGAACCGTAGCGCAAACATAGTGACCCTGATCCGGCAGTCCGCTGAAGGGGCGCAGGACCGCCAGAAACCCGGCGCACAGGACAAAGATCAGCGTACCCAGCACCTTTGTGTGCCTCACAAAAACCTCCCTTTTCTGCAGTTGCAAGCGCTAAGATATCATATTTCATGGGCGTAGGCATCGGTAAAACCCGAGAATATGACTACCGGCTCAATTTTTTCCCCCTCATAACAGCTTTCAAACGATAATGAATGGCCTGAATCAAAGAATTATCTGTTCATGAAAACCCGTATCGCGTGTATACTCATCATGAAGTATACGCAAGGCACGTAAACGTTCCATCTGATCCAAAACGGGGGCCGTATTGACCATACTATCGGGAAAACCCTTTTTTACACGAGAGCGAGTGAGGTTCCTTCTCAGAAAGGTTATCCTTCCGCTGTTTTTGGTCTATATCTGTTTGGGGGTTGCCACCGCGATACGGAACATAAATGTAAAGAACGATGAGTATGCGGCGGTGCTTCTGTCCGATCATGCATTTTGGGAGTATGACTACTGGGCATCTCCATGCGCTTTTCTCGGGGCCTCCATTCCGTGGACACACTATTTCAACAGCAGGAACATGAAGGTGAAATGGATCTTCCGCGCAAAGGGCCGCGATTTCCAGAAGGTCCTTCAGGACAAGGACTGCCAGAGCCTGGTACTGGTCGGGCATGGGGACTCCGACTGCTGGCAGGCAACGGATGTGGAGATATCAGTCATCGAGGCCACCGCGATGATGGAAGGCGTACCAAAGAAGAGGGGCGAATGGCTGCAGCTTACCTGCGGGAGCCAGAACACATTTTTTGGGAAAATGGGCGACCGGGTAATGCAGGACAGGAAGAAGGTCTACACGTACCCCAAGCCTGTCAACACATACATCCTGGTCTTCGACGCCCTCTCAGGCTTCACATACCTGAAATCTTTAAACCTTTGAATCAATCACGTAACATTCGACAACGGCGGGACCGGTTCAGAAGCGCGTGACGTGTCCGAGCCATAGAAAGAAGGCGACGGCAATGATATGAAGTATCCACCAGTTTACCGAGAAGATTCTGAAGAAGTTCATACTATCTCCATAGAGCGTGCCCTGCGTAATAGACAACTGTAACGGCAAGGAAATGAATCAGCCACCAACCCAGATTCGGATAGCGAAAGGTCATCCCCTTCTTTTCAAGATCGGCGTTGTAGCCCATAACCTCAAGATCGAACAGCACCTTTCCTGTAAAGAACTTTCCCCACACGATCAGGATGTCGGGAAACGTTGTCATGAGGAGGATATTACCGGGATTCAATTCGTCGGGCGGGTGGGCAAAGGAGAAGTGGGCCATGGTGATCGTAGCGATTATGACGATGAAGCCATTCAAAACGTAGCCGTAGTGTATGGTCTTCCGCCAGCAAAAAAGCAGGGGAACAACAACAATGCTGAGAAGGCCGGCAACAAAGTTGATCAGGAAAGACATATTGCTGGTAAAGGGGTGTATGCGCAGGTGGAGCAGAAAACCGCCCGCGGCCATTGTGACAAGGGCCGCAAGGAGAAGGGTCCTGACGTAGCTTCTTATGGTCACCATTTCCTCCGGAACCGATTCCTGCTGTTTCCGATCCCCTGTTTTTCCTCTCCATCCCGTTCCGGCTGCGAGCCGTGAAAATAATAGAAGCACTCCCTCGTGCATTGTCAACACGAGATCGACCTCTGTGCGGCTTTGGCGGCGGGTTTTCCGGGGAATGGGGAATGGAAATCATGGCCACGGGGAAGACAGGCGCTGAACGATAGGCAACGGGTAATGAGTACATTTTTGAAGAGCTTGTCTTCGGCGGTTCGAATGAGTGTACAATATAGGCAGGAAAGTCGAGGATGCTGCGGAAAAACATACATCTGGTGCTCATGCCCGGTATCGATGGTACGGGGATATTCTTCCGTCCGTTGCTTCGCGCCCTTCCGCCCGATATAGTGCCTCGTGTGATAACCTATCCCGACGCCGGAACACTCTCGCTGGCCGAACACGCCGGATTTGTCCGGGAGCTGCTGCCCAGCAACGATGTCGTCCTGGTCGCGGAATCCTTTTCGGGTCTTGTCGCGCTGATGCTCCTCCACGACCCTCCCGGGCAGGTCAAGGGTGTTGTCTTCAGCGCGGCATTCGCCGAACCGCTCCGCCGCCGGTTGATCCGAGTCGCCACTTTTCTGCCCGGCATTCCGTCGCTTGTCAAAAGACTGCCTGCGGCGCTGCTGAACCATTATCTGTTCGCTCCCCGGGCCGACGAAATGCTGGAAGGACTGCTGCACGACGCGCTGCCCCGGCTTTCCCCCGCCGCTCTCACGCACCGTGCCGGTCTTGTCGCCCTGGGTTATCCTTTTCCGGAGGAACGGTTCGCAATACCCTGCCTGTACCTGCAGGCGGCAAGGGACCGCGTCGTCCCACAGAAAGCCGCTGACTGGTTCGCCGAGCATTTTGTCAATTTCGAATTTGCCCGGTTCGATGCCCCGCACTGTCTCCTGCAAACAAGACCCCGCGAATGCGCGGACCGGATAGTGAGATACGTGGACAGGATATAAACGTATTCTTTGACAGTACCTTTTCAGCATGCGATATTGGAGAAGAAAAGGGGCGCGCGGGAACAAGTTTGCCTGCCCGGATGTCTCATCAGCAGGAAACAGAACATGCATCTTTCCCCGAGGTGACGACGTGATACGAACAGGTGATGAACAGGTAAAAAGGGTCGTTCTCTTCATCGTTTTTTTGCTGGTCTTTTCATTTATGACGGTCCATTCAGCGTTCGGAGCACAGGGTGATGATGACATCTCCGCGATACTGGAAGAGTTGAATAGGAAACTCGCCGTTAAGACGGAAGCCGTAAAGACGGTAAAGTTCAACTTAAAGCTCATCAGCGATACCGACAACCAGTTGAAATCGGTCGACCGCCGGATTGAGAATCTCAGGCCGACAATCGAGCAGAACAGGGCAAACTGTAACGGAACATACAAAGAGCCGGAGTATAGTTACTGGCTCAAATTCTGCGGCAATCTGCAAAGGCAGGCAGACGATCTGTATGCCAGCCAGAACAATCTTGTCCAGAAGCGCGCAAGGTATCTCGCAGCGGCGCAAAGCGCGGAACGGACCCATGATACGACTGACCGGTCTATCAAGATGCTGCTCGCCCGACTGCGGGTAAACATGATGTTGAAGCGGTGCGAATGCAGCGGAAAAAGCACGATGGAGGCTACGGTCACGTGCTATCGAGTCTGCTATGAAGGTGCAAACGATCCGGGGCACACAGTCCCCAGCCCGATTGACAATAAAATGAGGTAGGCATGAAGAATGCTGGTAAGGGCCCGCCAATTTTCAATTACGAATGTAAGAGACTTCCTTGCCGCGGGCTGTGCGCATGTAGATGACGCCTTCACGTACCCCGACCTTGCGGATGTTTCCGAAATTAACGCTGCCGGGTATGGAGTGATGCGCGGTGATTGCGAGATCCATTGCCGCGGGGAACTGTACAATGCGGTCATAGAATCAACGGGGAAGCGATATTTTCTGGCCTGTATCGGGCC
Organism: Deltaproteobacteria bacterium; assembly: GCA_003506795.1. Classification (GTDB taxonomy): domain Bacteria; phylum Desulfobacterota; class Syntrophorhabdia; order Syntrophorhabdales; family Syntrophorhabdaceae; genus Delta-02. The sequence goes on along the minus strand of DNYO01000304.1, from coordinate 29,484 downwards.
GTCGGGAACCCGGCCGCCCGGCCGTGAAAGTCCAACGCCCGAACCTGCACGGGCCGTGCTTGAGAGCCCGGGCCCGCCGATATCTGAAACCCGCAAATCATCCGCAGGGGGCAAGAGCAGGCGGGCAAGGATCGTCAAATACATGTACGCGGCTTTTATCGTAGGGATATGTATCTGGATCGTACATTCAAACATGTCCAGGAAAGAGGTTCGGGACAGGTACGATTCCGCTTACAGGGCAGCAGTAGAGCTCCTCAGCCAGACACCTCCGGCCGGGGACCTGCAAGCCCCGGACAGGACCAGGTTTGAACATGCCGCGAAGCGTCTTGATGATGCTTTAAGAGCAAGCCCCGATCATCCCAAAGGCCGGTACTGCCTCGGGCGTCTGTACGAGCGTCTGCGTAGCTGGGACGATGCGCTGCTGGAGTATGAAACCGCGATCCGGCTAAAGCCGGATTATCCGGAAGTCTTTCATTCCATGGGCAACCTGTACCGCCGGATTGCCCTGCCGGAAAAGGCTATAGACGCCTACCGGGAAGAGAGCCGGCTTAAGCCTCAGGATTACTCGATATACCTGAGGCTCGGCGACGCATACCTGGAAAGCAGACGCTGGGACGACGCGATAGGGGCTTACACAAAATGCGCGGAGGTATTTTCTCTCCATGAGGTGTGCTCTTCGCGTCTCGGGACGGCGAATATGCGGGCAGGCCGAAAGGAGGAAGCAACCAGGGCAATAGCGGATACCGTAAACCGTGCCCCTCAGGATATAGAAGCAAACTACAACCTGGGCCTGTCGTACCTGAAGAGCGGCAATCGTGAGATGGCCGAGGTGCAGGTCGAAGTCCTTGAAGCCCTGAGTACCCAAACGGGCGCCGCAAAGGCTCACGAGTATGCGGGCAAGCTGGCAGACGCAATCCGAAACGAACACAAGATCAGGAGCCGGTAAATCACGCACACCTTCTGCCTGAAGCGCGGTTCCTGAGCCATTCCTCGCGATTCAACGTTTTAAATGGTAATCCGGGGTCCCCGGCCCGAGACGCTTGAATAGGCCATGCAGGTTGGCCGGCATGCCGAATTCACTGAGCGGTGCTATACTTGAATTAGAGGAAATTCTTGTATAAAGGGGGCGATGAAAGATGCTCACTCCGACCAAAATTCTTGTACCGACGGATTTCTCGGAATATTCAGACCGGGCATTGGCACAGGCTCTGGATATAGCGAAGCAGTACAAGTCGAAGGTTTTCCTTCTCCATGTTGTCCACGAGCATGTTTACAGCAGTGCTTTTGATCTTGCTCTTTCCGAGGAGGCGGTGCGGCAGATCAAGGATGATACAAGGGCATGGGCCGAGGAAAGTTTGAAGAAACAGCTCGATAGCTTTCCCGAGGCAAAAGAGGTAGAGGTAGTCACGAATGTCCGTGAGGGTATTCCCTACGAGGAGATACTGAAGGAGGGAAAAGAGAAGGGGATCGATCTTATAGTGATCGCATCTCTGGGCCGAACAGGCATTGCAAAATACCTTATGGGCGGCGTTGCCCGTAACGTCCTTAAGGGTTCCAAGTGCCCGGTGCTGCTCACAAAATGAATATAGGTTAGTATTTACTTCCCCTTTTGTCCTGCCATGTGGGATATACTCTGCGGTGAAAATAATTTCCTCCGGGAGTATATGTGGCAGAAAATCATTATCCTCTTGAACCCCTTTTTGGCAAGATCCTCAGTCCCTTCGAGCGATTTCTCAAGCAAACGACCTCCGGCGGCATCGTGCTCATGTGCATGACTCTGCTGACCTTGATCGTGGCCAGCTCGCCCTGGGGTGACCCATACAGACATTTATGGGAGATACCCATCCGTATCGGTGCGGGCTCATATAATATTGAAATGTCACTCCATGTTTGGGTAAACGAAGGCCTGATGACCCTTTTCTTTCTACTGGTGGGCCTGGAATTGAAGCGTGAAATAATGGTGGGGGAACTGGCCTCACTGCGTAATGCCGCCCTTCCCGTGGCAGGGGCACTGGGCGGGATGCTCACGCCGGCTCTCATTTACTTTCTCTTAAATCCTTCCGGGCCGGCCTCGGCAGGGTGGGGTGTTCCGATGGCCACCGATATTGCCTTCTCCGTGGGCATCCTTGTTCTTCTGGCGTGGCGCATTCCGAAGAATCTCATTATTTTTTTGACCGCTCTCGCAATTGCGGACGACCTCGGCGCCGTGCTGGTCATCGCACTTTTTTATACCCAGACCATCGTTGTACCCCTTCTGGGCATTGCGGCAGTCCTTTTAAGCGTGCTCGTTCTCTTCAACCGGGGCGGCATCCGCCACCCCCTGCCGTACGCGGTCCTGGGGATTCTTCTCTGGCTGGCGCTCCTGAAATCAGGGATACATGCCACGCTTGCCGGTGTATTGCTGGCATTCACGGTTCCGGCACGCCCTATTTACACGCCGCACCAGTTTGAAGCAAAGCTCGATGATATGAGGGATGCCTTCCATAAGGAGACCATCAATTGCACAGATGACCTGCCGCGGGGTATTACCAGCATGAGTGCCATTGCCGAGAATGTTGAAAAGGCGTCATGCGCCGTTCAGTCACCCCAACAGCGGATGGAACACAACCTCTCCCCCTGGGTCACCTTCGGGATTATCCCGCTCTTCGCTATGGCCAACGCAGTCCTTGATGTCCTCGCCATGCCCTTCCGGGAAGTTATCGTCAAGCCCATAACGCTGGGGGTTATCCTGGGGTTGGTTCTGGGGAAGTTTATCGGCATCACGAGCTTCGCCTGGCTTTCTGTAAAAATAGGTCTTTCGACCCTTCCCGGCGGTGTCGGTTGGCGCCATGTCATGGGCGCTGCCTGGCTCGGCGGAATCGGCTTCACAATGTCGCTGTTTATCGGACAATTGGCCTTTGCAGGCAGACCTTCCCAATTCGAGGAAGTCAGGATCGGCGTCATGATAGCGTCCCTGATATCCGCAACCCTGGGCCTCGTCTGGCTCTACCTCAGTGCCCGAAAATCGACTATTACCCGTTGAGCCCGGCGTGCCTTATGGGTTCAGGGAAAGGAGTATGGGCGAAGCGGGGGGAGTCGTGGAGTCGATTGAGATCATGATGCTCAGAACGAGTATCGTCACAACGGAGAAAACGAAGAGCCTTTTCGCCCAGAGACGGTCATGATGTACGTACCCGCCGGAGAGGGCGAGGCACAGCCAGGACAGGCTGAATAGAGCCACGACGGCGAGGCAGCGGTATCCGGTGTACCCGCAAAGGGTCAACGTAAACGCAGACGCCATGAAGAAAACGATGGAGCCGATAATATGTCTTCTGGCGCAGGCGATCCCCCGCCTGAGCGGCAGCACCGGTATTGCCGCCGAGGCATAATCGTCGGATCGATGAAGGGCGATCGCCCAGGAGTGGGGTATCTGCCAGGATACGAAGATCGCCAGGAGGATCAGCGCGCCCGTGTCGAACCTGCCTCCTGCCGCGCAGTATCCGGCAAGGGGAGGCGCCGCCCCGGCCAGCGAGCCGATCACTACGGCGTGGACGGAATTGCGTTTCAGGTACAGGCTGTAGACGAAAACATAAACGGCAAATCCGGCCAGCACGACGGCCAGGCAGAGTTCCCCCGCCGCCGTCAAAAGAAGCGTGCTGCCCGCAATGCCCATGAGGGACGCACAGGCAACAACGGCCACCGGGGAAATGAGCCCCCGCGCAAGGGCACGGTTTCGGGTCCGGCGCATCCTGCGGTCAATGTCCCTGTCGATGCAGTTGTTGAAGGCACAGGCCGAGGCGACGACAAGGGATATGCCGATGACGGTCGATATCAAAAGCGTCATATCGATGCTTCCCCGGGCTCCAAGAAAGAAACCTCCCGCCGCGGTGACAAGGTTCGCCGCCACCATCCCCGGCTTCGCAACGAGCACGTAGTCCTTTATCCTTGCGTTCATGATCACATCATCCGATAGTTCAGGTTGTGCATGATCCAGAGGGAGCCGCCGACGAAGAGTATGATGATCAACACGGTGACGATCAATACCAAAATGTCCCAGCGTGCACGGGGCGAGTCGCAAAGATGAAGAAAGAATTTCAGGTGAACCGCGATCTGCACGAGGGCGGCGGATGCTATCCCCGCCATCGCGATGGGGCGGGACATCCTGCCGCTCATCACCAATGCAAAGGGAACAGCCGTCAAGAACAGGGAGAGAACGAACCCGACAATTGAGGAACGCAACCGGCGGCTATCCGTGCCGCTCGTATCCATGTGCCATGCGGCCATCTATGCGACCCCCATAAGATAGACGGTGCTGAATATGCCGATCCACACAATATCCAGAAAGTGCCAGAACATCCCGAGGCGTGCGAGCCTGGATCTGACAGGTACCGTCAGACCGCGGACCGAGACCTGGCCCATCATTACCGCCATCCAGACGAGGCCGAGGAGCACGTGCACGCCATGGGTGCCGACGAGGGTGAAGAAGGCCGAGAGGAAAGCACTCCGCTCGGGTTTGTAGCCCGCGAGGATCATGCCCCTGAACTCGCCTATCTCCATGGCGATGAAGCCCAGGCCCAAAAGGAAGGCGATGACAAGACGCCACAGGACGGCTCTTTTCCTGCCTGCCTGTGCGGCAAGCGTGGCCAGGCCGAAGACGGTGCTGCTCACGAGCAGGAACATGGTTTCGCCGAAGAGGTAAGGCAGGTCGAAGATGTCCTTTCCCCGTGGCCCGCCTGCATAATTGCCGCCGACCACGGCGAAGGTGGCGAAGAGCACCGAGAAGAGAACGAGGTCGCTCATAATGTAGATCCAGAAACCGAATGCCCGGTTTGACGCGGCCTCGCGGCCCGCATGTTCCCCGGTTTGAATGGCGGCGGCGGGGTCTCTCATCGTTCATACCCCTTACCGGGCCCCGCATGGGCAGCGGCCGAAGCCAGCAACTCCCGGCGCCTGTTTTCGATAACTTCCACTTCGGCGGCCGGCATCGTGTAACCGGTGTCGTCGTTCCATGCCCGGACGATCACTGCGGCAATGATGACCAGGGTGCCGAGGACGGCGAGCCACCATATATGCCAGACCGTGCCGAATCCCAGCATAAAGGCCGCGACCCCGATAGCAAGGCCACAGGCGGTATTCTCCGGCATGGGGATGTCGTCGTAGCGGTCGGGTCTCCGGTACGCGGTGCCCCTTTCCTTCATGTCCATGAAGGCGTCGATGTCGTTCACATCGGGGATCTTCGCGAAATTATACGGGGGCGGCGGCGATGATGTAGCCCACTCGAGTGTCCGTCCGTCCCAGGGGTCGCCCGTCAGGTCACGAGAGTTGTGACGGTGCCTGATGCTCACCGCCAGTTGGATCGCCTGGAAGAGAACACCCATGAGGATCACGGCGGTACCCCCTGCAGCAACGATGAGCCAGGGGTGCCAGGCAGGGTTGACATAATGGTGCATCCTGCGGGGCATGCCCATGAACCCCAGTAAGTACAGGGGCATGAAGGCAAGGTAGAAACCGGTGAGCCAGCACCAGAAGGCTCGTTTTCCCCATTTTTCGTCGAGCCTGAACCCAGTTGCCTTGGGAAACCAGTAGCTGTACCCCGCAAAAAAGCCGAAGAGTGTTCCGGCGATGAGGACGTTATGGAAATGGGCGATCACAAAGAGGGAATTGTGGACCACGTAGTCGGCCGGGGGCGAGGCCAGCATCACTCCCGCCATTCCGCCGATGGTGAAGGTCATCAGAAAACCGAGGGTCCAGTACATCGGTGTGGCGAATCTGATCCGCCCGCGGTACATGGTGAAGAGCCAGTTGTAGATCTTGACCCCGGTCGGTATGGCGATGAGCATTGTCGCTATGCCGAAGAAGATGTTAACCTCGGGCCCGGCGCCCATCGTAAAGAAATGGTGGACCCAGACGGTGAAGGAAAGGATGGTTATGCCTGCCGTGGCGTAGACCATCGATTTGTAGCCAAAGAGCCGTTTCCCCGAGAAGGTGGAGACGACCTCCGAAAAAACACCAAAGGCGGGCAGTACGACGATATAGACCTCCGGGTGTCCCCACGTCCAGAAGAGGTTGACGTACATCATCATGTTGCCGCCCAGTTCGTTCGTAAAGAAATGCATACCCATCAGACGGTCCAGGGTGAGAAGAAAAAGGGCGGCGGTGAGGACGGGAAAGGCAAAGACCATGAGTATGCTCGTAAAGAGCGTCGTCCAGGTAAACATCGGCATCTGCATGAGTCTCATCCCGGGGGCACGCATCCTGATGATGGTGACCAGAAAGTTGATGCTTGTCAATATCGAGCCGGCCCCGGCGATCTGAAAGGCCCATATCCAGTAATCGACCCCCACGCCCGGGCTGAACTGTTTCCCGGTGAGGGAGGTGTATCCCGACCATCCCGCCTTGGAGAATTCGCCCAGGCCCAAAGACGCCATGACGATGAGCGCTCCTGCCACGGTCAGCCAGAGGCTGACGGAATTCATGAAGGGAAAGGCGACGTCCCGTGCGCCTATCTGTTGCGGGACGACGATGTTCATGAGGCCTACAAGAAAGGGCATCGCCATGAAGACGATCATTATCGACCCGTGGGCACTGAATATCTGGTTGAAGTGATCGGGGTCGAGATAGCCCATCGACCCACCCGCCGCAAAGGCTTGCTGCGAGCGCATGAGAATGGAATCGGAGAGTCCGCGCAGGAGCATGACGAGGGCCAGGATGACATACATAATGCCTATCCTCTTGTGGTCAAGGCTTGTTACCCATTCCTTCCAGAGATATGTCCACTTTCGGTACCAGGTGATCAAGGCGAGGATCACAAGTGCGGCCAATGTGGCCCCGCCTATGGCCCCCATGACGATGGGATCGTGAGAGGGTATCACCGAGAGACTCAATTTTCCGAACATCAGCGTCCCCCCGGGGCGTGGTTCCCGTGCCGGTGGCTGTGCGCGGTGTCCGTCGCGGGTACGTATCTTTCTATGATCCGCTTGAACAGGCCCGGTTCTACGGAAGAAAAATATGTCACCTGCCGGGCCGCGCCCGGTTTTATGAGTTCCTCATATCGCGCCATATCGAGAGTGACCGGTGACGACCTGACCTTCTGCACCCACGCGGTGAATTCCTCGGCGCCCGCGGCCTCAGCCTCAAAACTCATATTCGAGAACCAGCGACCGCTGAACTGCTGGTTCTGGCCCATGTAAACCCCCGGTTCCCGGGCGAGGAGGTTGAGGCGCGTCTCCATCCCCGTCATCCCGTACATCTGACTGCCGAGCTGGGGGATAAAGAGGGATGTCATCACCGTCTCCGAGGTTATCCTGAAACTCAGGGGCACGCCCGCGGGGAAGACGAGGTGATTCACCACGGCGATATCGTGGTCGGGATAGATAAACAGCCACTTCCAATCGAGGGAAACCGCCTGAACGTTGATCGGCTGCCGGGCGGAAATGATAGGCTTGTAGGGATCGAGGCGGAAGGTTTCCTTCCAGGTGAGGCTTGCCAGGATCGTGACAATAGCAAGGGGAACGAGCCAGATGACGACGTCGATTACAGGTGAAGAATCCCATTTCGGGGCATAGGCCGCATTCTTGTTCGAGGCCCTGTATCGCCACGCAAACCAGAAACCCATCACAAAGACGGGGACAACGACGATCATCATGAGCAGGATCGCCGCGGTGATAACGAAACGCTCCGCATCACCGACGGGTCCTTTGGGGTCGAAGATGACCACCCCGGTGCAGCCCGCCGTGAAGGCCGCGATGCATAATGAGGACAATCCGGGAAATAAAAGGCCGACCTTAATTTTCATCAACCCACTCAGGCAGCGAATTTCGATTCTTTCTCCGGGTGTATGGACCTAAAATCAGGGTATCACCGTTTTGGTTACCGTGCCAGAAGAAATGCGGATAATGCTTTCTATGAAACCGTTAATAAAGGAGGTTTGCCTGCCCGCGCGAATGAAGCCTTTTGAAGGAGCCGTCGGCGATGTACAATAAGAAGCAGGGAGAGTATGACAGAAGACCTCGTTGATTTCGGCTATGAAAAGGTCCCCGAAAAAGAAAAGGCGTTACGTGTAAAAGACCATTTCGATCGGCTGGCGCAGAACTACGACGCGATGAATACGCTCATGAGTTTCGGTATTCACTACCTGTGGAAACGCGCAGCGGTAAGGTTCCTTGACCTGAAGGCCGGTAACCGCGTTCTCGATGTTTGCGGCGGTACCGGCGACCTGACCGTCCTGGCGGTAAAGAAGGTGGGGTTAACGGGGAAGGTTGTCCTCTCAGACATAAACCTTGCCATGATAGAGGCCGGAAAACGCAAGGCGACCAATGCCGGGGCACGAGGCAGGGTCCTGCACGTGCAGAGCGACGCAGAGCAAATGGCGTTCAGGTCGAACTCTTTCAACGCCGCGATGGCGGGTTTCGGGATGAGGAACCTAACGCACATGGACAGGGGCCTCAGGGAGGTCCATCGCCTCCTGAAACCCGGCGGCAGATTTGTCTGCCTCGAATTTTCCCGTCCCGCTTCAGCCTGGTTTCGAAGTCTCTATGACCTCTATTCATTCCGGGTCATGCCCTTCATAAGCCTTGTATTGCTTGGTTCGCGCCGGCCCTTCACCTATCTGCCCCAATCGATCCGCCTCTTTCCGGGGCCGGAAGAATTCTCGGAAATGCTTGCCGGGGCAGGTTTTCAGAACGTCTCCTACCGCCTGTTGACGAACGGCATTGCCGCCGTTCACAGGGGCGAAAAGGCTCCGGACCTGGCTTGCGGAAACGGGCTGCAGGGGGTCAGGCAGTGAAATGCAACTGGGCTGAACGATGGGTCGTCAACAATCCCTTCCGGGTTATCGAACAACGGATCGAGATAAAAAAGTTAAGACGGATGAGCCCTCTCGAGCCGGGATTCACGGCCCTTGAAATCGGGTGCGGCCGGGGAGCGGGAGCCGGGATTATCCTCGACACCTTTCGGCCCCGGCTCATCTACACCACCGACCTTGACGTTGACATGCTGGACAAAGCCCGCGGATATGTCCGTCCGGAAAAGATGGGCCGTATCCGCCTCGTCGCCGCCGACGGATCGAGCCTGCCCTTCAAGACCGGTTCAATAGACGCGGTTTTCGGTTTCGGCGTTCTTCACCATATTCCCGATTGGCGCCGCGCCGTCGGCGAAGCGGCACGGGTGCTCAAGGCCGGGGGAACTTATTTTTTCGAAGAGCTCTATCCTGCCGTTTACCAGAATTTCATCACGAAGCACATCCTGGCGCATCCGCGGGAAGACCGCTTCCACAGCCGCGATCTCCGGGATGCCCTCAGTGTGGCGGGACTTTCCCTTGGCCGGTATGGTGAATGGAAAGGCCTCGGCATCGTGGGGGCAGCGGTAAAAGAAATCCTTTAAGAGGTCCTGCCTTCAACCCTTCTTCCGGGGAAGGGGGAAGGTCAGGCTTGCGCCATACCAGCCGAGCATGGTCACGAGGGGAATAAGGATAAGCACAAGCACGAGATAGACAAAACTTGCCCCGGTAATCGGCGTCAGGATGCCCGGTACGGCTGCCCGCCAGATGAAGGCCGCCAGGTAGACGCACAGGAGGATTACAGACAAGGGCTTCTTGATACTGACGGGTCTCAAGGGACGTCCGCCGTAATTTATCCTCCAGGTGATATATCCTGTCGCCATCGCCACGGGGGTTGTGAGAATGCCGGCGCCGAGGCAATAGAAGGCCGTTATTTCGAATCCCGTCACATGGGAGATGAGATAGAGAAGCGTGAAGACCGGGACGGAAATGCCGAAGACGATGGGAAAATGGACGGTCATCGGATGAGGGTGGCGCCTGAGGACGGGAAATCTTGTCAAAAGACTCGACCCGGTGGGGTGCGGGGGCATATCTTCCGCCAAAACGTTCTCCGAAGGTTGTTCATCAGGGGGATTGACCGCGCTTGTGAGATACCCGATTTGCTTATAGCGTTCCAGCATTTCGGGACCGTGAGGGGCCGCCGCGAGTTCTTCTGTCAGATCGGCGCCGGCCGAGTGACTGCCCATGTGGAGGCCGCCTTCCCAGAGACCGCTTTCCGATAGATCAAACACCTTGCCGTCATGGGCCACCCAGATCGGTTTACCGTTCTGCCCGTTGTTGGATTCAAGCTCCTTCGGATCGATCTCTTTCATCCACGTACTCTCTCTTCTGAAATTATACCAGGGAGCCGACTATGACGATCACCAGCATGGCCGCGGGGTAATAGCTGGACCGGTTGAAGAGCTCGAGTGCAGCGTCCCTGTCCCGGCGTGCATAAAGCCGAAAGGCCGGCAGGAGCAGATGCCAGACACCCGCCGCGACGGACGCCGCCGCGACGGCCAGGGTGTAGGGGAGACGGGAATGAATGACCGTCATGACCCCGAGGCACACGGTGAGGCCGAGGCTGATGAGTACGACGTTGGCGGTGAAGGCGGGCCCGTAAAGGACGGGAAACGTCGATGCATGAATCTCCCTGTCCTCTTCGACGTCGGCCCAGTCATTGGGGACATTCTGTCCGCCCACCTCCCAGAAAAAGAGCCAGAAGAAAAGGAGGACCAAAAAATGATACGAGGGCCGCGGGTCCACGGCATAGATTGCCGCCACCGGCCCCGCTGTCTTGACGGCCCCACTGACGAAGACTTTGAGGCAGCTTTTTTGCCATGCCAGGCAATAGACGGTCTCGAGAAGACAGGCCGCCAGAAAAATGACCACGCAGAAGGGATTGAGGGCGAGGGCTCCGGCCAGGGCCGCAAGACCCCAGAATATCGTCCACACCAGCGCTTTTCCCGGGCTGAGGTCGCCCGAGGCTATCGGATGCCTCAGGAAGATGGAGTCGAGATCGTCGGGGCCGCCGGAAAGGAGATTCTTCTCAAATCGCTTTCTGTCCGTCCGGTAATCGACAAGGTCGTTTAAGGCATAGACACTGGTGTATCCCGCAAAGGCCGTCAGGATACCGAGCCACAGGACCCGGGCAGGCGGAAATCCACCCAGGCACATCATGGCGGCCAGGACAGGGGTTGCCAGGTCGATGATCCCGTGGGGCGTGCGCGAGAGCGCCAAAAAAAGCCTGACCTGCAGCATGACCGGCTGATTGGTTCGAGGCTGTGCCGTGCTCACGTCGCCCCCGCCGATCTCGAACGGAGCATCCGACGGAGCACCGGAAGCCTCTCGTGGGCCTTCCACAGGTACACGTTCATGAACATGTCATTATAGAAGCAGGAACAGCTCTTTTGCCGGGCGAGCCCTTCCCGGACGCAGGTGAACCTGTTTCCCCTCCATATTTCCCCAAAGGATTGCTGCCGCAGATTGCCGACAAGGTCGCGCTGCTCGACACAGGGGTAAACATCGCCGCCCGGTGCGATCCTGACCACCCAATGGCCAGCGAGACAGGGCATGTGACGGAAGCGTCCGGGATCTTCAAGGTAATCGACCATGAGGGAGTTGAACGAATTCGCGTCCAGCCCCGTCATGTTCAGGATCGACCTCAGTTTTGCCGTGGAGGATACAGTGCGAATGCCGTTACCGATCTCGTACAAATTGTGCGTTCCGTTGTGAAGGGGCTGGAGGAAGACGCTGTCCGCCGTCTTGTCCCACCGCGAAACCAGCCGGGGAATTTCGTCGATATTTTCCTCGTGAAGAAGCATGCGGACGCTCACTGTCGGCTGACCGTTCCTTCTTCTTTGAATAACGGAATCGATACCCTTTTCGGCAAGGTGAAAGAAACCTTTTACCCCGCGCAGGCGATCGTGGGACCGCGCATCGCCGTCCATGCTTACGACCATGTGATCGAGCCCGGAGGAGACAAGCGCATCGGCCCTTTCAGCCAGAAGGGCGCCGTTGGTGCAAAGACTCGTGATAAGGCCGAGGCCCTTCATGTAGCGAATGATCTCCGGAAGGTCCTCAATGAGAAGCGGTTCTCCGCCGGCGATACATACAAAGCGGACGCCCGTCTCCTTGAGTTCCCGTGCTACGCGGCATATTTCGCTGGTAGACAACCTGGCCTCGTCGTCATTCTTCTCCTTCCACCGGTTGCAGTGAACACATCTGGCATTGCATTCGTAGGACAGATCCCAGCCGGCATACAGCGGTCCCGCGCCCGGCCGCCAACCGAGGTAGGGGCCGATAGACGAAAGGGCCATCCTGGCTATCAGGCCGATCCCTTTCCAGCCCGCTTTTGACCGGATGTAAGAAAGTGCGGCCATCCATTCGTTGCCCTCCTGGTAACGGCGTAGTGGATTGTTCCGGTTTGCGGTCGTGGTCCCTCCCTATTTTTTAAAGGTAGGGTGAGCATTCGGCTATGTCAATGGCGGGCGATAATGGCCGCCATGCATGGAGGCCGGTGGACCCGGGCAGGCACCGGACGGTTTTCCCCTTGCACAAGAGTGAGAATTCGGATAGAAATAGAGAGCAGCGTCGAAATGCCCGGGGCTGTCACCGAATGACTCGCAGGAGTGGAAAACCGACCGATGAGGAGCAGTGCCATGAAGAATAATGCGGCAACACTTTCGATGCGATGTGTTGTTCTACTTGTGACGTTGTTAATCGTCCCCTTGATGGCCGCGGCCGGGGAAGTTGGGTACAGCGCCATGGTGATGGATGTGAAGGGCAAGGTTCTCGTGCGCCACGGGGGAGCAAAAAAAGCTGTCGATCTTGGATGCCTGCTTTATCCTGGAGATTCCGTGGAGACAACGAACGGTTCCTCCCTGACCGTTGCCTACCTGGAGTCAGGCCAGGAGGAGCAATGGTCCGGAGCGGCAAAGTTCGTTGTTGAGAAAAACGGCAGTAAGCCTGCTGCTGCCCGGATAAATAAAAAAAGCAGAGTCACTGTGCCGCAGATAGCATCGGCGCAAAAAGGAAGCTTGAAGCTAAGGGGGCTGAAACAACTCAAAATAGAGGTGGCGGGTCTTTCGAATACAATGACTGTCGAGGAAAGGCCGACATTTCTCTGGAGCCCCGCCCAGGCCGTAGAGAAGTACAGGGTCAGATTTTATTCGTTGTCTGAAGACGAACCTGTATGGCAGAGGACAACGCAGAACGCCGAGCTGCCTTTCCCGTCCGGCGAGCCGCCTCTGAATCCCGGCACCAGGTACGAATGGGTAATTGAAGCGCTTAAAGATGGTTATGTCGTCGCTCAAAAGCGCAGCTGCTTCAGCCTGCCTCCGGATAGTGAACTGGTGGAAATCAAGAAGGGAATTAGTGACTATCGGACTCTGCTCGCGGCCAATTCCGCGGATACCTCGGTCCGGCTTCGCTTTATTCTGTTCCTGGAGGAGCACCAGTTGTACGATGACGCCCTGGCGCACTATGCGATCCTTCGAAAGCAATATGGAGAAAGCAAGTCCCTGGCTGAGAGGCGGAAAATACTTACCGACCTCAGAAGTTTGAACTGCCCGACATATTGAAGCCTTACTATCGAAAATATCTTTTCTCCTATGCGGTCATAGCACTGCTTGTCAGCCTCCTTGTTGTCCTGTCCGACTTCCGTATCATTCCCGGAAAAGGTACCTGGAACGAACTGGAGCTGAGGTCAATCGACTTTAGGTTCCTGTTCAA
>DNYO01000304.1:0-15903 GCA_003506795.1 Deltaproteobacteria bacterium | reverse complement strand
CCTTCCATCTCCCTTGAAGGTAAAGTTGAGGGGGGCTACGAGAGCGTCTATATGCGGTCTTTCCTGGAGGCCAGGAAGAAAGGCGTCAATATTGTCATCGGCTTTTCTTCACGGGAAAACGCTCCTCTCCAGGGCTACCTGATGGCCGCCGGAGAGGCGAATCTTGCGGCGTTTCACCTGACGGAAGATTCGGACGATCACATACGGAGGCAGCAGCTATACTTTGACGATGGGGGAAAGAGATATTATTCCATGGCGTATCTGCTGGCACGGAATTTTACCGATCGGCAGGCGGCCGCTCCCGGCAAGACCATCCTTATCGATTACTCCCTGCTGCAAAATATCCCCGTCCATTCCTTTGATGATGTATATGAGTCAAGCAGGAAGCCGGGCAACGATCACGGGAATGCATTTGAGAACAAGATTGTAATAATAGGCTCGTCCCTGTCCTTCGAAGACAAGCATTCGACGCCGCTGTCTTTTCTCAGCGGCAGGATGACTGATGGCGCAACGATTCAGGCCGGTACGCTGGCAACCTTGCTGTCGGGAAGTATTTTCCGCGAGCCCGGTGTCATATCGGGGGCCTTTTACATTATCGTCATTGCCGCCCTGACGGTCTTTCTGTGTTACAGGCGGCGGCCTTTTCCTGCCGCCCTCCTGTGCCTTGCAGAAGTGGGTGTGCTCATCGCGGCATCCATTCTTGCGTTCAATCATCTTTACGTTATCCGTTTTGTACCGTTATTGTCTGCCGTCATACTCTCCTTTGCCGCAACGACGATCTTTCACTACTACACCGAGGAACGCAAGAGGGCAAAGATAAGAAAACGTTTCGCCTGCTATGTGCCGGACAATATCATAGATCAGATTGTGGATGCCGATATGGAAAAGCTGACTGAGGGCGAGCAAAGAAAACTGGCCCTGCTGTTCAGCGATATACGGGGATTCACCTCCTTCTCTGAAAGCAACAAAGACGACCCCCAAAAGGTCGTACATTTTCTCAATCGCTACCATGCGGAGATGACTGAGATTATCGTCAGGTGCGGCGGTACCGTATCCCAACTTACGGGGGACGGTATCTTTGCGTTCTTCGGCGCCCCCCTGAAGCTCGACGACCCGGTCTTCGCCGCGGTAAGCGCGGCATTGCAGATGAAGGACAGGATCGCGTCTTTGAGACAGGAGTGGTTGAGGTACGGGATGGAGGACCTCCGCGTCGGGTTCGGAATTCATTTTGGCGATGTCACCGTGGGGAATATAGGGTCTGCAAAAAAAATGGACTATACGGCGATCGGCGACAATACCAATGTAGCCTCCCGCCTGGAAGGCCAGACCAAGGAATTTCACGAGACAATCCTGATCAGCGATGCGGCCTATGCGTATGTGCGGGAGAGGATTGTGGCCAGATCGCTGGGACCGGCCCGCATCAAGGGGCATAGCGAGGTGAATATCTTTGCCGTTGACGGCCTGAGGGACATCGGCGCAGGAAAAGGCAGCGATGAGGCATGATACCTGTTCGCATCAGGCCAGGAAGTCGGCATAGAGGGTGATTTTGGTAAGCCCCGCCTTCGGGACGAGCATGAACGAAATCGTGTTGGGAGACAATCGAACCGGCCGGCCATCTTCAAGGATCAAGGTTTCGGTCAGCGGATTCGGAAGGCGCCGCATTGCATCGCAATTCCTGCTCACGACGGAGGCTATCGTATCCATGCTGAAGCGTCGTTCGAATCCGTCGCTCAGGTTCAGGTGAATTTTTATTCCCGATATCGCGTTATCATCCAGAGAATGATAGAGGCTGGCGATGCCCAGATTCCTGCCCGGCGTGAGCCCGTTCTCCTCGAGCCACCGCAGGACCTCAAGCACCGGGGCGCCCGGTAAGAGTACATTCTCCAGTGCCAGTATCTCGCGAAGGATCTCGCGATTCAGTCCGTCGAGCATTATATACGTTTTGAGAACGGGAGGTTTGCGAGGGTCGAATGTATGTCCGACCAGCTCCGGCTGAGAAAAGGCGCCAAAAACCTCTTTGAAACGCATCTGGTGGTCGGCATCCCCGCCCGTCGCCTCGATTATCTCAATACTGCGTCTCCAGAGTTCCAGCCTGCTCGCGGCGTTTCCCAGATTCCAGTACGCCGAGATCTCTTCCCCGTCGGCGAGATACTCGATCGCCGGGTGGAGATATTTGACCCTCGGGTTCGTGAAATCAGAGGGGTCCCGGAATACCAGTTCGCATATCCTGTGAAACAGGCCGGTGCGGTATTTCAGGTGCCGCTCAAAAGTCTGCCGCGCGAGGGCGATATTTTCCCAGGGGGTCAAAAGCGGGTCCCTGCAGTCGAGTGCAACACGCACGCTTCTTCGCGCGCTGCCCAATAGATCGATGCAGAGGGCGGGCCTCGTCGGCAGGTAGTCCGGTGGTGCTCCGAGCGGCTGCTTCAAAACCGAACCGGACCAGGAACGTATTCCGGCGCACAGGCCCGGCAGGATATCATGAAAATCAAGGTGCCGGCACAGTAATTGGAAGACCTCCATATAAAAATCTTCCGCTTCTCTCTCTTCGGACAGACCGGTAGCCAGGTATTCGGGAACGAGCGCGCGAGAGGCGATGAGCTGCCTCGCCCACCTGAAGATTTCCGGAAAGTCTGCTGAAGACGCGAGCGGAGAAAGGCCAAGGTGCCCTGTGAGGATCGCCTCGTACTGTCGGGGTGTGAGCGCGAGGCGCTGATCGCCCGGCCCGACGAGAAGCGGCGGTGAATCGTTCTCGATGTGCCAGCGGGGAGAGAGGTACCAGTTCATAGATCCTTCCCCGTGACGGCCGCCGCAGTCGTTGGCGGCAGATAGATGCTGGTTCCGCCGGGATATATGTTCTTCGCGTAGCGCGGGAGAAGGGCAAGAGGGGTTTCGAAACATACGGTCTTGCCGCGGGCGGCTATCATTACTTTTACACAGTGAATTCCCGGATAGTTCGGCGAAAGCTCTTCCACCATGCGCGACAACATATCCCGCCGGCCCGCGGCGTCAAGATCATAACCGACACCGCCTATTATCGTGTGCAGGGAAGGGCATGCATCCCTTACGGAGTGAGGGCGAAGGAAGGCGAATCCCTCAAAGGGGTCGAAGTCAAAGTCGATAAAACAGGTGTCGAAAGATGACACCCCGGGCAGTATCCGAAGTCCCAGACCCCGTTCGTCGGCCAGACGGAGCAATACGTTGACGGGATGGCAGCCGACCCTGGCATTCCCGTACAGCGCGAATACCGCCCGCTCCTCACGTTGACTGGTTTCGGCCACGTCGAGGGCTATGCGCTCGAGCATGGCGGTTCGGGGAAGGTCCTCGTCGAAGTGGAACTCGAGGGATGCGACATTCGGGTTGATTGCCCTCAGGAAGTCTATCCGGGGCGGCGGGTCGATGGCCAGGACCACTGTGGCGTCGCGGATCACGGCAAGGCCGGCGAGGGAGCAGTCACGCATCATATCCATGCCGTAGCTTGCCACCACGATCTTTTCCTTGAATCCTCTCTCCCGGGCGCCGGCCCGCGTGACCAGAAGCCGCAGGTCCAGAAGCGTCCGGAGGGTTGCCATCGGGTCCGAAAACCCGAATTTTTCAAGCCCGGCCGCCAGTTCGGACCGGGTATACCACCCTTGAAGGCCCTCGAGCCAGAGCGCCGCGTCCCGCTCGATCTCACCGCGGTGATTGCTCGGGACGTGGTAAAACAATGCCTTGTGCCCCGCACCCGGGGCCAGGACCAGGAAAGGAGTACGTCCGTATTCAAGATTCATGGTCTGCCCCCTCTGAGACAGCCAGCATCGGGGCCCGCTTCAGCACGAGGTACTTCCAGAACAGACGGTTAGCGAGACACTCACCGGCAAACGCGTCATGATCCATCCTGTGATACGCGGCGCACCCGTGATCGCAGATGATATCGGCCGGGCAGTCTCGACAGATTTCCCATGTTCCCGTCTTTCGCAGGAGGCTCTCCCGCGCCCCGGCGAGCTCCCCGGGGGAATGTGCGCAGCCCGGCCCGTCGCTCATGCTCTTCTCCACGCAGGGGCTGAGGGATCCGTCCGGGTTCAGGCAAACCAGGTTGCGGCCGGCGCCGCATTGCAACTGTTCGCAGTGTTCTGTCGCCGCCGGGAGTCCCCCAAACAGTGCGTCGAATTTTTTCACCTGGCGGAGCACGTTCCTCTCCTGAACCGCGGCGGCGCCATGTTCTTCCATGTGATCGAAGATAGACTTCTTAACGTAAAAGAGCGACCGGGGGTCAGACTGGGAGATGGCGGCACGCTCCGGCGGCGGCTGGCCGAGGGAGTTGATCCTGACCTTAAGGAAGCCCTGTTTCCGGAACCATTCCAACACCGGTTCTATCCGGGCCGCCAGCTGATGCGTGAGACAGCTCACGATGGCGAAGTCGATCTGCCGGGCCTTGAGCATCTTCAGGGAAGCCACCACCCTCTGCCCCCCTCCCCGGTGGATATCGTTGATGGGGGGCGGTCCGTCGAGACTGAAGCTGGGCTCGATCTCATATTTTCGACAGAAGCCGATAAAGTCTTCGTCGACCAGAAGACCATTGGACTGGATGCCGATGGCAAGGTCCTTCCTGCCCGCCGAGGCTTCCTCCCGGGCAGCGTGACAGATGCGCCCCAGATTGTCGTATCCCCACAGCAGCGGCTCTCCGCCTGTGAACACCAGGGTAAGCCGGCTGGCGATCGCGCCCGGTATCCATTGCCGGACAAGGTCCTCGGCCCGGGCCGGATCGAGCATGGCGCCGTTGTGGGGCCCTGCGGCGGCGCTGCAGTAATTGCAGGCCAGATTGCACCGGTCGGTAACAGACAGGAAAAAAGTGGCAACATGCCTGCCGGGCAGGCCGTCCTGAGACCGGTCCGGCGGCACCGAACGGTGTTCACCCTTCTTGCCTGGCATCTTTGCCTCCCGCTGGCGGAGAGGGGGCCGAATCCCCATCCCCGAAATGTTTCCGGTAGAATGAACTGGTCTCGAGAAGGTGATCGTGGGTGCCCGCGGCCTCGATCACGGTAGTGGTATATCCGTCGTCATCGGACAGGACATTGAGCACGATGATGCGGTCCATGGACTTGAGAATTTCGCCTTGATGAGTACTTATGATAAGGGCGGTGTCCAGTTTTTCCTGAGTCAGGGCATCGATGATGGCTTCAACTTCCATGGGCGGCACCCCGGTCAGCGGCTCGTCGAGCAAAAGAAGCTTCGGCTCTTTGACGACCGCCCGGCTCAGACACAAACGCCTCCGCTGCCCGCCGGAGATATTGGTGCCCATGTGGTCGAGAAGGGTGTCCGGGCCTTTGGGCATGCGCATGACTTCAGCGGCAAGACCGGCCTTCTCGAGCGCAGGCATGATCTCGTCGTATGAGATTTCCCGCCTGTCGGGCGCCCCGTAACCCACATTCCTGGCAATGGTGTCGGCGAAGATGTAACTGTCCTGGAGCATGAGGGCCATCCGGGCCCGAAATTCCGCCAGCGGGATCGTGGAGATCTCCTTCCCCTGGAAATAGATACCACCCGAATAGTTGCCGTAGATCCGGAACAGGAGAAGCAAAAGCGTTGTCTTGCCCGAGCCGCTGGGTCCCACCAGTGCCACTCGCTCCTTTTCCGCGATGTCGAGCTTGCGGAAACGGAATCGGCGCCTTGCATCGGGAAACTCAAAATCGAGGTCGCGGATGCTAAGGAGCTGTCCGGCGTCAGCCGGTTTGGGCGTTTCAGCCGAGAGAACCCGGTCTTCCTCGGCGGGACATTTGAAGATATCCTCCATGTTGTTGATACTCACCTGAAGTTCCTTGAGGTCCATGGGAATGGCGCTTAGCTTGTCCACCGGGCCGTAAAGCATGCTGGTGGCGGCGACAAAGGCCATGAGGGTCTCGAGGGGAATGGTACCCCGCATGACCAGTACGCCCCCCGCCACCATCACCGTCACGGGACCGACGGCGCTCAGGAAGTTGGTCAGACACTTGTCGAGGAGGAGAACGACGGCAAACCCCTTTCTCCTGCCTGCCGCCCGGCGGGTAATGTCGGAGAACCGGCCGGACTCGTACTTCTCGCGCAGGTTGGCCCGGATGTCCAGAAAACGCTCGAATGATTCCTGGGCGTACCCCACAATCTCTTCGCGGCTCACATCCACCTGGCGGATACGCTCGGCGGCCATCCGTGCCGAGATCCAGGCGACAATAACATAGAGCCCCAGCGTCAGCATGGCGATCACCGTGAGAATGGGATCCAAAAGGGCGAGGTAGATCAACACTCCGGCAAGGACGATCACATCGGCGATGCGGAACATCCCCACGTCCAGAACCAGCCGCCTGATCTGGTTGACGTCGTAGTTGATTCGCTTCACCAGGGCGGGGACCCGAAAGGAACGAAAAGTGGCGTAGGGCATCCCGAGCGCCTGACTGTATATCCGGTCCTGGAAGAGCTTCGTGATCTTGATGGACATGTTCTCCAGGGTGATGTCGCGTGCGTACATGAACAGATAGGTGATTAAAGGGAGGACAACCGCCACCACGGCGCAATAGAGGAAAAGGAGACTGTCCGTCAGGTGGTACCTCTCCATTAATACGGCCGCGAAACCGGTGGGTACCGCGCCGGCCAGCTTGATCTGAAGCACCTGGATCAGGGAGCGGGCGGCCTCAATAGAGGCGATCTGGCTGAAGGTAGTCAGCAAAAGCAGAAAAACCGAAAACCCCACCGAGGCCTTGACCTTGAAGAGGTCAGGCACCAGATAGACCCTCGCGAATCGAAGAATACCCATCGTCAACTTCCTCTCATTAATCTTCGAAGGGGACCAATACCCCCTTCCGGTAATACTTCATCGCCCTTTTGTGGACCCCGGCGCATTGCCCTCGTTTCGCGCAGGAGTCGCATTCCTCGAGGTAACCGTATTGAATGAGGCGTTGATACCCTGAATGGATTAAAATCTGATCGCCATCGGGGTGAGGTCTCATATAGATGCGGGGCCGGTGGTCGGTGACTCTTCTTACATCCAGGCATTGCCGCCAACGTTCGCCCAGAAGGCACAGGGGTACGCTTTCAAAGACGTAGGTAATTCCCCGTTCGTCCAGCGCGGGAAAGAGCTTTTCGAAACTCTTGACCAGTACCCTGGGATCGGGATAGATGTCGATTGTGGAAAGGTTGTGAGGTTCGACCATTGCCATGCAGATCTTCGGCGGCGAAGGAAGGTCCGCGAGCCACATAAGCTCCGAAAGCTTGTCGGCGCTGAGCGAGGTGAGTACATGGTCGAT
This sequence comes from Deltaproteobacteria bacterium, assembly GCA_003506795.1. GTDB lineage: Bacteria > Desulfobacterota > Syntrophorhabdia > Syntrophorhabdales > Syntrophorhabdaceae > Delta-02. The sequence goes on along the minus strand of DNYO01000304.1, from coordinate 8,650 downwards.
GCGGAACTCCTCAAACTCTCCCCGGGCAGCCGCACCGGAAAAATTCTCCAGGGCCTGTTTCATGACCCGGGTGGGCAGCGCGACCCCGGTTAGCTTCTTGTAATCCGCTTCATTGAAGGCCTTGTAGCTTATCAGGAACCCAAGCGGCCTGGCGCGTGTCAGGGCGTCCAGTCTCCGCTGGCTTTTTGCCCAGTAGCCATTGGTGAAGACTATGGTTTCAATGTGCAGATCCCGCAGGTCCTGCAGTATGCGCGGGGTGTGGCGGTATATTCCCGGCTCGCCCCCGGTAAGGGCGGCCGCCCTTATGCCCGTAAGGGACATGGCCTTCAACGGTACCAGCATCTGCTCCCAGTCCAACCCGGTCCTTTCCTTGCTGCGGACCTCGCAATAGCTGCACCGGAAGCTGCAAAAAAAGGTTACGTCCATTATCAATTCCGCGAAGCGCAAGTCAATATCCAGGGCTTCCGCCAGGGAAATCCGCTCGTAATCGTCAAGGGTGGGGGCATGGTATTCAGTCGAGGCCCTCTGTGGGCTGGTCGGATCCAATGCGGGGTCCGGTTTTACTCTATAGATCTTTATGGCTGGATCATTCATTTCAACTCGATCTCCTGGTGTTCAGTCGTGATTTCACGGTCAACTCTCGTAAAGCATCTTTCAGCAGCATGGCCCTCCATGCTTCCCCCCGGGTTCTGTCCGAGGAAATCCTCGACGACGGCGCGGCTGGTGTGTTTCAGAAGAAGGGAACAGATGGAGGCCTTCAGCCGAATCAGGTTTTCCTCCAGCAGGTGCTGCTCTCCTGTCATAACCAGCTCTCGCAGCGCCTGGATTTGCCACAGGGCGAATGGCCGCCGAAGATGGCCGTCATGTTTCGCCGCGGCCCTCATGGCCGGAAAAAGCACCGCACCCAGGATTATCTGCCAGCTTTCATAGACGGTCTGGGCGGCCCGATCGGCAGCCTGCCAGGGGAGTCGCCACTGCCGGCTTTCCGGGTCCAATTCACGGGCCACGGGCGTACCGCCGAAAACGTCCAACTCATTCAGTCCGATCAGCGAGGCCCCCGGGCATTCGAGCATGATCCCTTCAAGGTACCGAAGGTCGGAGAGGATACCTTCTTTCGTCATCCAGGGATGGAAAATGATCACGCCTATGGTTACCTTTAGTCCCAGCCGGTCAAGTGTGCTGACGGCGGCCTTTCCGGTAGCCGCGTCCGAGCGTTTGTCCAGTCTCTGCAGCAGGCGGTCGTCACCGGATTCGAGGCCTAAAAAGACGCTTTCAAGCCCGACCTCCCGAAGCTCCCTGAAGGCCTCGGGATGGCGAACCGCAGTGTCCGCCCGGGCCATGATGCTGAAGGGCACAAACAACCCCCGGGACTTCATCAGCGAGGCGATGGCACGTGCCCTGCGCGGCGGATCATCGTCTCCCAGGAAATTATCGTCGACCATGGTGATTGAGGAGGCGCCTTTCCGGCGGACCAATTCCTCGATCCGCCCGACCACCCATTCCGGCGAATGACCGCGCCAGTCCCCCGGCCTGCCCCAGAGCTTGCCCACGAGACAAAAGCTGCAATCTCCGGGACACCCCCGGCTCGTTACCAGGCTCCATTCGTCGGGCTGCACGTCCCCTTCGACCCAATCGAAGCTGATATTGCCCGGACGATCGAGATCGGCAGCACGACGGCGCGGCTTGTCACCCTCCACCCGGCCTGAAGCTCCCAGCCGTTTAAGGCCTGCAATATTGTCCGGAGGCCGTCCGGCCGCCAGGGCTGCCAGCAGGTCATGAAGCGCCCCTTCGCCTTCCCCTTCTATGACGAAGTCCATCCGGTCCCCGCCGGTCAGGATATCCGTGCCGAACATACTGGCATAGTGCCCCCCGGCCACCACCGGTATATTCCAGCCGGCGGTATGTTTCAGGGTTTGTATTATCCATGCTGCCTCGTCATGCATCCGGGGGGTGTGGAGGGAAAATCCGATGAGGTCGGGCTGTGGTCCGGCGATAATCCTATCCACCGTCTCTTGCCGGCCAAGGCCGCTGAAGTATGCGTCGAGAAGATCGCAGTCCCACCCGGCCTCTATTGCTGCGCGCTTCAGGTATAACAGACCCAGGCTGTACAGCCGGTTGGTATTATCGGGCCGCCTGGGGACATTGGGAACACACACGAGAAGCCTTAAAGACCCCTGGCACATGGTCTGCCGCTGCCCGAAAGGTACGATCACCGGTTTAACATGTGACAAATGTTCTGACGAAGAGGTGAAAACGCCTGTCTTATTCAGCCTGCGGCGGGCGCTATCACTGGTTTCCCGTCCAGCCGTAGCTGCGCTGGCCGGCGACCTCGACATCAAGCAGCTTCTCTGCCTCGGCCACTCCTTTTTGATGGACCTTTTTCAGGATGGCGATGTCGTCCTCCGACAGATCGCTTACCTGCTTCAATACGATGTTAAAATCGTCGTGAAAGGCTTTGGCATTATCTCCAAGAAGGACCCAGTCCAGTGCCTTTTCCAGAGGTTTGCTTGCCATTTTCTTAGCTCCTTTAATTAAAATGTATGAACTTTTACGATAGACTATTGTTATAGTGTGTGCCCGTTAAAGTCAAGCATATTTCGAGAGTTCCCCCGGGTTCTCCCGCCCGCACCGACGTCGATGTTTTCTACCGGTAGCCTGCAAATGAATCAAGGATCGATTTCACCTGATAGGTTCCAATTTCCGGGAAAATGCCCAGAAGCAAGGCCACAATCCCTGTCACGTGGGGGGCCGCAAAGCTTGTGCCGGAACTCAAACCATAGGATCCGTTCAACTGCACCACCTCCACATTTTCTCCTCGTGCTCCGTACTCTATCATACTCTTCGGGTAGTGAGTTATACCGAACTTGTTCTCAAACGCCTCGGCGTCGACGCTGATCACAGAGGAAAACATCGCCGGATATCCCAGGTCACCGAAGTTGCGCTTGGAGACGACAAGAATCGCATCCTGCACATATGCCTGATCGCACAGTTCCATCAGGTCCGGGACGAACTTCTTTTTCGATGTGGCCAGGCTCATGTTGATAAGCTTGATCTTCTGGTCGAGCGCCCAGCGAAGACCGGCAATCAAAGCCGCACCGGAGCCGGTGTTGTTCTCACCCAGCATTTTGACGCTGACCAGTTCGACGTCCCTGGCGATATCGGTTATTATTCCGGCAACGCCGCTGCCATGGCCGAAACTGTCATAGCTCTCCTCGCCCGGAATTTCTTCACACTCTATCCGCCCTTCTCCTCTGTCGTGAACAACGCAGGCGCGCTTTACCTTGCCCTTGAGGGCAGGATGAGACGCATCGATGCCGCTGTCGATAACAGCTACCTGAACCCCTTTGCCGGTGCTGTTGGCGGTCAGCCAGTCAATTGTCAGGGCTGGATTAATGATCCGTAGTTCTGTGCCTGCGGTGATCATAGTGTCTTTATGATTTGGCCTTCCAGCCAAGCTCTTTAGCGAGCAGGACGATGTTGTTCACCAGTGCGGAACATATCGGCAACACATCGTCTCTCCCGGACGACAACCGTCCGAGGTTTGCGGCTATTTCGGCGATCGCCCTGTCGGAAGGGACGAGCCCCTGTGAAGCCAGAACCCGCTGAATTTCAGGAATTGCTCCCTCCGGGACGGTATCTCCCAGCAGGATATTGCGCACCGTGGCCTCACGCAGTCTCTGGCGGATGACATTCCCGCACAGATTTGCAAATTTGCAGTATAGCCTGACATCGCCTGATGAAAAGGTTTTACCCTCCTGGAATGAGACAGCGGTTATTACGCCGACGACCTCATCGTCTACCAGCATGGGAGCGGCCAGCACGGCCGTGGGTTCCCGGCGGCTGCCCTCTGCCCGATCGGGCTGTTTTATCCCGTGATAGGAGGGACTGCCCGTCTGGGGTTCACCGGTTGAGGCCGCAAGTCCCGTGATGCCGTGATGAATCGAAAAACGCTGTCCTTTGAGCTCCTTGCCGCTTTCTTTCGACCCGAGGGTCATCATGAATTCCAGTTCTTCTTTCACCCGGTCGAGGAGGAGGAGAGAGCCTTCATCGGCATTCATCATGCCGACGCCAATTTCCAGGCTAAGCCTCAGCAGATCGTCGTCTTCGAGGGTGTTGCCGAAGGAAAGGTAAGCCGCAAGAGAGGCAAGGATCTCCGATGGTGCAGGTTCTTTTGGTTGTTTGCATTTACCCACTGGTCATCCCCGCTTATGATAATTTCGGCGCACGCAACTGTGTTCCACAATTGTCACGCCGCTGATTCACACGCTCTCATAAAACTGTATTTTTATCTTTTGCCTCTCTCCGTGGCTGTACCTACTCCAGGAAAGCCCGGGGAGAGGGGCCCCGTCTGTTGCGGGACACGTGCCAGACAGGCCCGTTCAGGCGGCTCAGCCGTTCTTACGGCGGGCACTTTGCACAGATGGACCTGAACTGCATGGTGCTCAGGTAGCGGTCTCCGCGGTCGGGGAAGAGGACGACGATCGTTCCCCGGTCGATCCTCGCGGCTATTCTGAGCGCTACGGCCGCGGCGGCGCCGCTCGAAGTCCCCACGAAGATGCCTTCCTTCTGTGCCAGAAGTCCTGTAAGTTCGAAGGCCTCGCCGTCTTCCACCATCTCTTTCATGTCCAGGTTCTCCTGTTTGTAGATCCCCGGGATAATGGATTCGGTCATGTTCTTAAGACCCTGGATGGTGTGACCCATGACGGGCTCGACGCCCACGATCTTCACCGACGGTTTGACGGACTTCAGATAGCTGCCGGTTCCCATGAGCGTACCCGTAGTCCCCATGCCGGCGACGAAGTAATCGATCTCGCCATCGGTCTGGCGGTATATCTCGGGGCCCGTCGTCTCGAAGTGGGCGAGGGCGTTGTCGGGATTTTCGTACTGGTTGGGCATGTAGTACTTTTTTGGCTCATCGCTGAGGAGCGCATGGGCCTGCCTGATGGCGCCGTCTATATTTTCCTTGGCCGGTGTGAGAAAGACCTCCGAGCCGAGGCCCTGGAGGATAAGACGCCTTTCGTTGCTTACGCAGGCGGGCATGCATAGTTCGACATGGTAACCCTTGGCGGCCCCTATCATGGCGATGGCGATGCCGGTGTTGCCCGAAGTCGGCTCGAGGATGGTCTTGTCCTTCGTAAGCTCGCCCCTCTGTTCGGCCCTGGTGATCATGTAAAGGGCAGGGCGGTCCTTGACGGACCCGCCTGGGTTACAGCCTTCGAGTTTGCACAGTATCCTTACGTTGGGGTAAGGGTTGATGTTGCTGAGTTCCACGAGTGGCGTGTTGCCGATAGCGGAAAGGATGTTCATGGATCGGTGACCTCTCATTAAGCGTATATATGCGAGAGAATTCTAACAGAAGAATCTCCGGTACACAAGAGAAATCAGGGACTTGCGCGCTTGACGCAAAAGGCCGCCGGGGCTAATATAGCTGTATGTCCAAAATGAGCAAAAAGAAGGAGGCTGCCATGAAAGACATCCATGAAACCCTGACGATCCTGAAAAAGGATTTTCCAAAGGTGTACGAGATCCACGAGGCCCTGGGAAAAGAGATCCATGAGAAGTCCGGCCCCATACCAGAGAAGACCCGGTGGCTCATCAAGATCGCCATGTCAGCGGCCGCAGGCCACCGCCTTTCGTTGGAAACGCACGTCGCCAAAGGCAGGCAGGCGGGCCTTACCGAGGAAGAGATCAAGCACGCCCTGCTCCTTTTGGTCCCGACGACAGGTTTCCCCTCATTCATGGAGGCCTATTCGGTGTACCTGACGATGGGCAGCGGTGGATGATAGCGGGTCTTCGGCCGGCTCTTACGGAAAGCAGCCAAGCTGGCACGTTACCACCTTGATCTCGATTTCATTGAGCAGGTCGCCCATCTCCCCGTAGGTGATGCCTTCTTCTTCCGCAAGCCTCTGCGCCTGTTCGCAGGAGAGTTTTCCATCCTTTGCGCGGATCTTGATTTTTTCGATCACGGTCTTCTTATCCATCTTGTTCTCCTTATCTTTATTCAAAGGGCCGCTAACGGGGCCCGCTGGTCTCTATTTCCCGGCGATCTCTCGTCCGAACTGGGCCGCCTGTGCCAGTTCGTCATCGCCCGGCTGCCACAATGCCTTAAGGCCGTCATGAACCACCTCGAATCCGGCCTTTGCCAGGTGGTCGGTAAGGAGCTTCACCGACTCGCCGCTCCATCCGTAGCAGCCGAAGGCCGCCGCCTTCTTCTTCCTGAACTTGAGTCCGCTTACCATTTCTATCAGTGATGCCATGGCGCAAAGGATGCCCCTGTTGATGGTAGGCGAGCCCAGAAAGATCATCTTCGATTTGAATACCTCCGTGACCACGTCATTGATATCACTGCGGGCGATATTGCAAACCTTGACGGTCGTTTTGCCGTCCTTTTCCTTGATCCCCTTCGCTATGGCCTCGGCAAGCCTCCGTGTACCGTTCCACATGGTGTCGTAGATGATTGTTATCTGGTCTTCCTGGTAGTCATCCGCCCATTCAAGGTATTTTTGAACGATCTGCAGGGGATTGTCGCGCCAGATGACGCCGTGGCTGGGGCAGATTGTGTTTACCGGGAGATTGAGACCGACCACCTCGTTTATCTTCTTCGTGACAAGGGGTGAAAAAGGCGTGAGGATATTTGCATAATACTTGATCGCCTCTTCAAAGAGCTCTGACTGCACGACGAGGTCGTTGAATATATGTTCGGTCGCGATATGCTGGCCGAAGGCATCGTTGGAAAAGAGGATTGCGTCACCCGTCAGGTATTCCATCATTGTGTCGGGCCAGTGGAGCATGGGGGCCTCGATGAAGACCAACGCCTTCGTGCCGAGACTGAGTTTGTCTCCCGTCTTGACCACGTGGAAATCCCAATCCTGGTGATAGTGGCCCTTCAATGACTTGAGGCCGTTGGCCGTGCAGTACACCGGTTTGTCCGGTATGCGCCGCATCAACGCCGGCAGGGCGCCGGAATGGTCCATCTCCGCATGATTGGCAATTACATAATCAATCCTGTCGAGATCGATCTCCGCCGCCAGGTTCTCGACGAATTCATCGGCAAAAGGCATCCACACCGTATCGATGAGTGCGGTCTTTTCGTCTCGTACCAGGTAGGAATTGTACGACGAACCCCGATGGGTCGAATACTCCTCACCGTGAAACTTCCGGAGCTCCCAGTCGATCTTACCCACCCAGTCAATGTTTGGCGCTATCTGAAATTTCATGATGAACCCTCCTTTTATCGATACCGGCACAGTCTTTATAAACTGAATTTGCAAAAGTCTGATTGACTTAAGTCAAAACCTTTATCTTGAAGTATACAACCCTCCTGCCGTTTAGCAACCCTCAATATTGAGGATGTACGTATCTCCCATCCCCGGACTGTGACGAAAGATGGAAATGCGGGAAAATCTCTGCAAAGGATAAGTTATCCGGGATTTGTGAAGATGCGATGTTCGCGTCAATCTCCGACGATCTCTATCTCGTTTGATAAGGTTGTCGCCGGCATCTGTTCGAATGGTCTTTTGCAGAAATCGAATCGAATCCTGTAACGACCCGGCCCCAATCCCGCGGGAAGTGTTGCGTAGATCGATCGCGACGCGTCCCTGTCGTTGATCGCGACGCATCCTGCGTCATCCTGGCCTTGAATTGTCAGTGCCGTCGCATCGCTTTTTTCTCCGCCGTCCTTGATCAAGGTGGCTGTCTTGCGGACCCCGAACGGGAAATCGCTCAAGGATGTCAGGAAGAAGCGGACCTTCTCCCCCTGCCTGTAACGATCGTTTTCGGTTGAGAGATAGAGCTTGCGGTTGAATTCACTTTCCCTTGTGTTGACCTTTGACGTTGCCGCCTGCCAGAAGCGAGGCCTTCCGGAATCGAGGTGGATGCTCTTGCCTCCATAATGACCGACACCGCAGCAGTTCTCCTTGCGAATGACCTCCCACAGGAGCTTGCCGTCAATTCCCTCCAGGTAGAAATCCAGCGCCATCCCGTCCAGATGGGTGCTCGTCTTTGCCACGTTGCCGCCGGACTTCTTCAGTTTCTGGTTATAGGCCGGACTTCTGTAGCCTGAAATGAGGTGGATCGTTTTTCCGGGAGCGATCCTGTCCGAAAAATAATCCAGTATGAGGAGAAGTCTCAGGGAGATATGCTCTCCCTTCCGAGAGCCGGATAAACCGAAGACGCCGTCGATCGCATCGAGGGCTTTTTCGCTGAACCCACCATCAGCGTCAAGGAGATTCACCGTAGCTTCTCGTCCGTTATGTTCGTTCCGTATGCTTATCTTGCCGTCCCCCATGAGAAAGAAACGGACAGGGTCCGACGATGACGTGCTAAGGCAAGGGAAGATTAGCATCACTGAAACGGCGATCAACAAAGACAGGCGCAGGGGCTGTATTCTGGAAAGATTCATGCAGAATTATAATAGGCCGCCAAAGGATATGCAACCCATATAACGCGCGCGGCGGGTCTAAGCGATTCAGGTCATTCAAAGTATTTTTAAACGATTGGATGGTTCTTCCTGAGCCAGTCTCTGATGTAGGGGCATTCCCAGGGGACGGCACCGCAATAGCCGGAGGATTCTTTTTTCTGCGGGCATGCGGAACAGATCTGCCAGTGGCCGCAATTGATGCCTGTCAGCAGCGAGGCGTCACACTCAAGG
>DNYO01000086.1 GCA_003506795.1 Deltaproteobacteria bacterium | reverse complement strand
TTGTGGGAGATCGAGAAAGATCACGGAGGAAGAAAGGGTGTTCAATAACAAGGAAGTCCTCGTTACCGGCGGGCTCGGCTTCATCGGGAGCAACCTCTGCATGGAACTGGTGAAACTCGGCGCCCGCGTGACCATCGTAGATAACATGCTCCCGCGCCAGGGCGGCAATCTTTTCAATATCAGGGACATAGCCGGCAAGGTAACGGTGAATGTCTCCGATGTCCGCAATCAGCTCTCCATGAACCACCTCGTCAAGGGAAAGGAGTACGTCTTTCACCTTGCAGGACAGGTCAACCACGTTGACAGCATGAAAAATCCCCTCCAGGATCTGGAGATCAACTGCCAGGGCACGCTTGTGCTGCTTGAGGCCCTGCGCCATAACAACAGGGATGCAAAGGTAATCTTTGCCGGAACACGCGGCGAATATGGCTCCAGTGTCACATTGCCTGTCGATGAAGACCACCCGACAAACCCGAAGGGCATCTACGCCGTGACAAACCTGACGGCGGAGAAGATGGTCCTCGTCTATGACGATGTTTACAGGATTAAAGGAACGTGCCTTCGCATCACAAACACCTACGGGCCTCGCCACCAGATGGCCCATGATGAGTATGGCGTCTTCAACTGGTTCATCCGCAAGGCCCTCGACGATGAGGAGATACCTGTTTTCGGCGACGGACGAATCCTCAGGGATTTTCTCTACATTGATGACCTCGTTGACTGCATGATCAAGGTCGCCTCCGTTGAGGATGCCTATGGCAAGGTTTTCAATGTGGGAACGGGCATTCCCGTCAGTTTCTTTGACCTCGCCGAAAAGATCGTCGCCATCGCCGGTACGGGGAAGACGAAATTCACCGAGTTCACCCGGGAACGAAAAGAGGTCGAGCCGGGCGACTATTACGCCGATATAACCCGGATCACAAAGACGACAGGCTGGCGGCCGGCAACATCCCTTGATGAAGGCATCGCCCGAACCATGGACTTCTACCGGCAATTCAGGAAGGAGTACTGGTAAGGATGGCGGATTCACGGTTACCGCTGGCGCTGGCACGCGACGGTGTCCACGAGAAAGTCGCCGGCCATCTCAAAGGGCAGCCCCGGGGGAAACTCCTTGACGTCCCTACCGGCGCGGGGGCGCTCGCAATGAGACTCAAGGAAATGGGCTTTGAGGTATCCTGTTGCGACATCAATGCACAGAGGTTTGCCGCGCCCGGTTTGACCGTGGACAAGGGTGACCTCAACGACAGACTGCCTTATGGAGAGAGCGTCTTCGATTACGTCTGTTTCCTCGAGGCCATCGAACATACGGAAAATCCGTACAATGCTGTGAGGGAGATCTCCCGGGTGTTGAAACCGGGTGGAACGCTTGTCCTGACCACACCCAACTACCTCAATATAGAAAGGCGCCTGAAGTTCCTTGTCACGGGATTCTTCACCAAGCCCGTCTCGCAGAGCAGATTCCGGGATCGTTTTGGCTCCGAGGTATACGACATGCACCTATCCCCGCTGGGTTACACCCTCATCAGGTTCATCCTCGAACATGCCGGGTTTACCATAACAGGCATGACCTACGACCGGAGAAAAAGAAAACAATTCCTCCTGAAGCCGTTTGTATGGTTGATCCGCCTCTACGGGCATCTCTGGAGTGATGCGAAACGAAAGGAATACTGGCTTGACGAAACCTCGGGCCCCTCGGTACTGGATGGCGGCAACACCCTCATCATATTCGCGAAAAAGGACGGTAATCACGAATGAATATTAAGATCTTCGATATAGAACGGGACCATTCCCCGATCAAGACAGATCTCCTGAAGACCTTCGAAAAGGTGCTGTCGTCAGGAGAATACATCCTCGGCAAGGAAGTGCGGGCCCTCGAAGAAGAATTCGCGGCCTACGTGGGCGTGAAATACGCCGCCGGAGTCGCAAGCGGCACCGACGCCATCAAGATAGGCGGGCTCGCGCTGGGCCTCAAGGCCGGGGACAAGTTCGTAACAACCCCCAATACCTACATCGCCACGGCAATGGCCCTCTCTGAGCACGGCCTCATTCCCCGCTTCTGCGACATCGAGGAAGATTCCTGCAACATGGACCCCTCGGCGCTCGAAGAGCTTTTGAAGAATGAAAAGGACGTCAGGCTCTGTATACCCGTCCATCTCTACGGGCAGCCCTGCCCTCTCGATGAGATCAGGGACGTATGCGCCCGGTACGGCGTCATGATCATGGAAGACGCCTGTCAGGCCCATGGCTCACGTTACAAAGACAGAAACGTGGGCACCGTGGGCGACGTGTCGGCGTTCAGCTTTTACCCGACGAAGAACCTGGGATGCTACGGCGACGGCGGGATCATCGTTACGGACAATGAAGATGTCTACAGGAAGACGCTCGTTCTTCGCGCTCATGGCCAGTCGGACAGACACGTCCACGATATTCAGGGATTCGTCTCCCGTCTTGACGAACTTCAGGCCGCCCTTCTTCGCGTAAAGCTGCCCTTTCTGGATGAATGGAATATCAAGCGCCGGCGCAACGCCTCCCTGTACGACGGGGGACTTGAGGGCCTGCCGGTAAAGCGGCCCGTCGAGGCGCCCTACTCCTACCATGTGTATCACCTCTACATCATCACCGTCGAAGACAGGGACGCCCTGAGAACCTATCTCGGCGAAAAGGGCATCGTCACCCTTGTCCACTACCCGACGCCCATCCATCTCCAAAAGGTTTACGGTCACCTGGGATATGGCCCGGGCTCATTCCCGAAGGCCGAAAAGGCCGCCCGGCAGATCATCTCTCTGCCTCTCTATCCATCTCTTCAGGAAGACGAGATCGCTTACGTATGCCGGACGATCAGTGAGTTTTACGGGAAATGAAGGTCCTTCATCTCTTCAGTGACTGGAAATGGACCGGTCCGGCCGAGCCGGTGCTCTCGCTCTGCGAAAATCTCGGGAACGAGGGCGTCGACGTCGTCCTCGCCTACCGGAAAACACCGATTGACTTTCCCGAGAGAACAGTCGATAAAGAGGCCCGAAGAAGGGGCATATGTTGTTATGAGGGTCTCAGACTCAACAGGTATTTTTCCGCAGGCGACTGGTTTCATGATCTGACCTCGTTCAGTCCATACGTCGAGAGGGAAAAATTCGACATCGTCCATACCCACCTTTCCCACGATTATTTCACCGCGGTCACGGCCCTGACATTCTACAGGTCGCGCCCCCGGATCGTCAGGACCGACCACAAACGTGACGGTCTCCCGGCCAATCTTTTCATGTCCTGGGCCATGGGGAGGACGGACGGCCTTGTAACATACAGTCAGAGACTCGCTAAGCTCGACAGGACACATTTCCATTTCCCCGAAGAGCGCCTTTGCATCGTCCCGCCGGGGATCAAACCCTATGACGGCCCCGTGAAGGATTTGCGGGCGGAACTCGGGATAGCACCGGACGAGTGCGTCATAGGCGTCATCGGCAGACTCAAGCCGGACCGTGGCTACGATGTGATACTCAGGGCTTTCACCACTCTGCGCTCCCGCGTGGGCAAAGTAAAGCTCGTCATCGTGGGCAGGAGTTCCCAGATAGAGACCTCCGTTATGAAACCCTTGAGGGAACTGGGTATCGAAAAGGACGTGGTCGTCGCCGGCTATCGCATCGACGATTACTTTTCCATGATACACACCTTCGACCTTTACATCATGATGCGCGCAGGAAGCGACGGGAGCGGGAGGGCACTTCGCGAGGTCCTGAGCATGGGCCGGCCCGCGATCGTCTCCGACAAGGGGATGCTGCCCGATTTCGTGGAAAATGATAAAACCGGTTATGTCACCTCCTGGGACGCCGCGGATCTTGCCCGGAAAATGGAGCTGCTCGTCACGGATGCCGTCACCAGGCGCCGTCTCGGAGAAAACGCCCGCAGGCGAGCCGACGAGGAATGGAGCTTTCGCCTGCAGGCAAAGGCCATGAAGAGTTTCTATAATTCCCTCCTCACCATGGGCAGGAGAAAATGACCCCCTTTATTTCTTCTTTCGATTGGTGTAGAGTGACAAAAAAATGAAGATCGGACTGGCAATATACAATTTCGACCCGAAGAAAGGCGGCGCCGAACGCTACACCTTTGACCTGGCCCAAAGGCTTGCCGGAAAAGGACACGAGGTCTGCGTCTTCTGCGGCCGCGGGGTCAGGACTTCCGGGATCACGCTCATTCCCCTGCGTCCCAATTCCTATCCCCGGTGGCGCCGAAATCTCTCCTTCGCCCTGACACACAGGCAGGCACTGCGCAAGGTCAGACCGGACGTAATGCTCGGCTACGGCAACGTCCTGGATCTGGACGTATACCAGAGCCACGGCGGGATCCAGCGCATCTGGATGGACAGGGAGATCGAGAGCTGTCAGATGGGGGCCGAGCGCAGGATGAAAACCCTCCTGTTGAGATACAGCCCCAATCAGGCGGTCCAACGCTGGATAGAAGGATACTCGGTGAAAAAAGGGAATTTCAAACGGATAGTGGCCATCTCCGATATGGTCCGGGACCACATGTCGGCGCACTACGGTATCGACAGAAGCGCCTTCGATATCGTGTACAACGGCGTCGATACGGAGCGCTTCAGTCCGGCGCCCCACATGCCGTCCGGTCCCGCAACGGTCCTTTTCTGTGCGGGCAATTTCAGGCTCAAGGGGCTCGGGCCTCTCCTTAAAGCTCTCGGAGGGGTGGTACGCCAGGGAAAGGACGTGCGCCTTGTCATAATGGGCCGGGGCAAGCAGGAACGGTACAGGACTCTCATTAACGAGGAGGGCATACACGACCGGGTTTCTTTCATCGGTGAACAGTCGGCACCGGAAGAGATATACCGGACCGCGCATATGCTGGCCCATCCGACATATTATGACGCCTGTTCCCTTACCACGATGGAGGCCATGGCCTCCGGGCTTCCCGTCATCACCACCCGCTGGAACGGAGCAAGCGCCTTCGTGTCGCCCGATGAAGGCTACGTTATTGATGAGCCCGGGAATACCAGGGCCCTTGGCGACGCCATTGCCGCGCTCACCGACGCCGGCAAACGGGAGGCCATGGGAAAGAACTCCCGCAGGAAGATGGAGTCTTTTACCATGGAGAGAAACGCGGACGAGATGGAAGCGGTCCTCGTGAAGGCCTTTGAAGAAAAAAAGAGAAAGAGGTGAACGTGGCGGAGACTTCCGGATCACCCTACTATTTCAGCGTCCGTCATGACATGATCGGCCTGGTGCAGGAAGGCGCGAACCGCATCCTTGAAGTGGGCTCAGCGGGCGGCCAGACGGGAAAGGAACTGAAGGCGGCAGGGGTTTCGGAGGTGGCAGGGATCGAGATCGTGGATGACGTTGCCCGATCGGCCCGACAGTATTACGATGCCCTCTATATCGGCGACGTGGAGACGATGGACCTTCCCTATGAAGACGGCCATTTCGACTGCATCCTTTACGGGGACGTCCTGGAGCATCTTCGGGACCCCTGGAGTGTCCTTCGCAAACACAACAGGCTTTTAAAAACAGGGGGCAGCATCGTTGTGAGCATACCCAATATCCGCCATTACCGCATTATCAAGAAGCTCGCCTTTAAAGGACAATGGGAATATTGCGACGACGGCATCATGGACAGGACACATCTGCGTTTCTTCACCCTCACGTCCGTCCGGGAGATGGTCACGGATGCGGGATACGATGTCGACAGGATCGTGAAAAAACCCTCCGGTGCAGGATGGCTCAAGGGTCTCAACACCCTCTGCGGCAACAGGCTCATCGAACTGCTCGTAAGGCAGTATATTCTCAGCGCGCGAAAGACAAGGGAGGTTGCACCGTGCCCGAGGTAAGTGTCGTTATCCCCAACCTCAACGGCGGGCATCTCCTGCCCATGTGCCTTGACACGCTTCGCAAACAGACCTTCCGGGACTTCGAGGTCATCGTGGTGGATAACGGGTCCCGCGACGGCTCCCTGAAGCTCCTTCGCGACACCTATCCGGAAGTGAGGATTGTCTCCCTGGACAGGAATTACGGATTTGCCTATCCCGTGAACCGGGGCATCGAAGCCTCCCGGGGAGAATATGTATGCCTTCTCAACAACGATATCGAACTCGACACGCGGTGGATGGAGGAGCTTCTGTCTTCCCTCCGAAACCATCCCGATGCGGGCTCCGCCGGCCCCAAGCTGATGCGCTGGCATGAGCGAGAACGGATCAACGTGCTGGCGATCAGGGTCAACCTCGATGGCCATGTGGAGATCGTGGGGGCCGGCGAAAATGACCTCGGCCAGTATGATGAGGAGCAGTTTGTCTTCGGAGTCAACGCCGGCGCATCCATGTACCGGAAGGCCATGTTCGATGACATCGGACTCTTCGACGAGGTCTTCTTCGCCTCCTTTGAGGATGTGGACCTGGCCTTCAGGGCCCAGCTTGCCGGTTACAAGGCCCTTTACGTGCCGCGGGCGGTGGGCTACCACATGGTCGGCGCCACGATAAAAAAGCGGCGCTATCGCCCCACATATCTCAACAACCGCAACTCCACGCTGTTTTTCTGGAAGAACATGCCCGGCGAACTCATCAGGAAAAACCTTCCCGCCATCGTCGGCAACCGCATGGGCATCTTTCTGAAGAGAATCCTCAAGAACTTCTGGAAACTGAGAACCTTCCATTACCTCAGGGGTACCGCGGCCGGCTATATGTGCATGCCCCATATCCTCAGGGAGCGCAGGCAAATCCAGGAGGCGTGCAGAGTAACACCGGAATACATAGAATCGATCCTCGACAGGGATTTTGTATGAAAGTGCTCTTCCTGATCCAGGGAGAACAGGTGGCGGCAAGCCGTTACCGCGTCCAGCAGTTTATCCCGTACCTCAACGCGGAAGGCATCGAAACCGAGGTAAGAGCGTACCCGGCCACCCCGGCGGAATTGATCAGGTTTTTTAGCGGCCTGCCCCGGTATGATTGTCTCTTCCTCCAGCGAAAACGCTTCAGCGGGCCGCTTCTCTGCCTAGTTCGGAGACGGGCCCGGAAGATCGTCTACGACTTCGACGATTCCGTCATGTACCGCAACTCGAAGGCAGGTTCACCCCATTCGAAAACACGGATGAAGAGGTTCGCCGACATGGTGAAGGCCTCCGACTTCGTCATAGCCGGCAACCGTTTTCTTATGGAACAGACCCGCGCCTTCACCGACAGGGTGGCGGTCATCCCCACCGCCATAGACGCCGACCGTTACATCCCCAAAGACTACACCAAAAAGAAAGAACGGGTCACGATCGGATGGATAGGCGACCACGGCAGCATCCACTACATGGAGAAGATGAAACCCGTATTCGAGGAACTGGGGAAAAGACACCCCGAGGCCGAATTGAGCATCGTCTGTGACGTATTCATCGACTGTGAAAACATTCCCGTCATCCAGAAGATATGGTCGCGACAGACGGAGATAGCGGACCTTCAGGATATGGACATCGGCCTCATGCCCCTTGTGAACGACCTGTGGTCCGAAGGCAAATGCGGCCTCAAGATCCTCCAGTACTTCGGCGTTGCCGTCCCGGCCGTCTGCACCCCTGTGGGCGTCAACAAAGACGTAGTAACAGACGGCGTAAGCGGCTTCTATGCGCGTTCACCCGAGGAGTGGCTCGAGAAGCTGTCGGCTCTCATCACCAGCCCCGCCCTGAGAAAAGAAATGGGCCTCAAGGGCCGGCAAACCGTCCTGAAAGACTATACGGTCCAGGCCTGCGCCCCAAAACTGGTGAAGATCCTGAAAGCAGTTTAGAGTTTCGGGTTTCGGGGAAAAAAGGTAAATCCCCATCGTCTTCAAAGAAGGACGACGAGCGTTTCGTTCCAACCGGGATTGTCTTTACTTCACTCTCTTCAAATATCCGCGCGGGTTGAAGGTCATGTAGAACTTTTCCTTTCCGTCATCGATGATGAAGCGGTCATCCTTTTGCAGGAATTCATCGATGGCCTCCATGGGGCCGGGACCGTGGTCCGGGAGAACCGGGTGGCCGTTGACGTTGGAATCCTCCACGATGAGGTAGCAGTCCCGGGAAACAAGGTTGCTGTAAATCTTCAACTCCTCATCGACGTGCTTCTTGCTGTGGTCGGAGTCGAGGATAACCATGACCTTCTCATCCCGGGTGATGTGCTTCTTCACAGCGGCAAAGACGTCAGGAGCGGTCGAGGAGCCGCTTAAGTAGGTGATCCTGGGGTGGGCAGGCCTTTTCGGCTTCGTGTCGATATCGACGCTGACGATCCTGCCGCCGCCGATGAGGTCACACATGGAGGCAAGATAGAGAGTAGTCCCTCCCTCGGCGGTGCCGCATTCGACGATAACATCGGGACGGTTATCCCAGAGGGTCTCCTGGTAGATCCACAGGTCAAGAGGGCATTTCTGTGTATATACACCGAGCCAGCGGGTGTTTTTCCAGGTCTTTCCCAGCGAGGCCGCGTCATAGTACAGCCTGTGGAAACCGGTAACGATGTCCTTCTCCAGCTTCGGATCACCGTAAGCACGTTTGTCGAGAAACTTCCTTACCTTTCTGATTCCCCGTTTGGCCTCTTTGACGATTCCACCCATAAGTGTCAGCACCTCTTCCTTCTATTTTCTGTCATATGGAAAACGCCATATTTTCACCCTGGTGCGTCGTGATGTCAATACAAATGTCGCCACAAATGCTCTGGTTATTTGTGACTCTCTGTTGTATAGTGATTTTCAACGGACTCATCGCCGGAAGAATATGAAAGAATTACCCTCAAGAGAATTCACCTGGTTCCTGGAAAACCCGCGTCTCCTTCCCATCCTCAAAGACCTCACGCATCCCCGGGGAGAAAGGCGAAGCTACCGGGTTTGCGAATCGGACGGGCAAAAGGTGTTTATCAAGACCTTCAGTGAAAAGGGAGTGGCCGGGCGCATACGTTCCCTTTTCGCCCCGCGGGGCAAGAAGGAATTCATCATCGCCCGGAGGCTCGCGTCGATCGGGGTTCCCGCCCCCGTTCCGCTGGGATACGGCATTGGCGACAGGGTCTCTGCCATCGCGGAAGAATTTATCGACGGGACAACCCTCCTCGTCCTCATGAAGAACGACCCGGACCGGGAGGGCCTTCTCAATCAGCTCGCCGATTTCCTCCTCCTTCTCAAGGAAAAGAAAGTCCGCCACGATGACCTGCACCTTGACAATATTCTGGTTTCAGGGAAAAAGCTTCATCTCGTGGACCTGCACAAGGTTAGCGTCAGGAGGTCCTTTTCCGACAACGACGAACTGGCCAACCTGACACATGCCCTGGGCACCATCTATTACGATATAAATCCCCGCGAAAGGGACATCTTCTTCAGCCGGTACGCGGCAAGCCCCGAAATGAGAAAGAAAACGACGGATGCCGTGGAGGCCTTGCGCGGCAGATGGGTAGTGAACAAGATGACACGGGCCTTCCGGGACACCTCCGTCGTTCGCCGGCGGGGAACGAACCTCTTCATACGCGGCCGGGAACAGTGCGCCGACGGCGCCTACGTGGCAACGCTCAAGAGTGACAGGAAGGTAAAGGTGGAGCGCTTCGCCGGCCACGTGAGAAAAACATACTCGGGAACGCGACGCCAAAAGACCGCATGGAGAAACCACGTCGTTCTGGAATACATGCACAAGGCTGTGACACCGGCTGCATTCCGCGCGGCCATCCCTTCCCGGGGTGCCGGCGGGTACATAGCCATGGAAGACCTGACGGGCAAGGGAGAAGAACTGGACCGTTATCTCGACAGAAATTATGACGCCATGGGCACGAGGCGGCGAAAACTTTTTATCGACGCCCTCGCCGCCTTTTTCCTGGATGCCATGACATGGAACATCACTCACAGGGACTTAAAGGCCTGCAACGTCTTCGTCCTCGACTCCGGGGGCTTCTTGTTTCTCGATGTTGAGGACATCCGCTTCACCAGGATCACTGGGGAGATCCTCAAAAAGGCCTTTTGCCAGCTTAACACCACCATCCCGAAACGTATATCCGCGCGCGACCGCATCCGATTCTTCCTGCGCCTTGTTTCCCTCATCGACACCGACAGGAAGAAGCTATTCAGGGAAGTCTCCACCAGGTCACTCAATGAGCCTATTGTCTATGAAGGGGTTTCGGGGCTGGTAACAGACAAATGGTAAGAGGACGTGTCCCGATTTACCGACTCCGGGCTCAATCGGGCAGATCGATCAATCGACCACCGATGCTTCAACCCTCTGTGTCCCGCTTACGATCTTGAAGGCGCCTCGCCTTTCTCCCGAGGGCTCCCAGCGCAATTTAAGTCCCATCGCGGCGAACCGTGACAGGTTTTCCCGCCTGTGGCCTACAAGCAGGGGAATATCGTTGTTGTGGAGAATAACCGTGATCTCTTTCGGACCGTCAAGCCTTTTGAGTGCGCCCTCAACGGCCCTCAGGAATATTCGTGATTGAACGAGAAAACCGTAGGCCGGATGGTAGAACCCGCCGGCGACCATGTCCCTGACCATTTCGTTGTCGGTAAGGCCCACATTGACAACGTCGATGTTGTGTTTCATCGCGTTGAGATAGATAAGACAGGCCCGGTCGAGAGCTTCATCAAAGGGGATGGGGACGAAATCACCCCTTGAGTAGAGTGCGAAGAGGGGTGTGTTCCTCAGGACGACGAGGGGATAGATGCGGATATAGACCGGCCGGAGTCTGATCATGTTCGCAACCGTTTCCTCGATATCGCCTTGTGACTCGCCGGGCAAACCTACCATGAATTGGAGGGCGAGCCTGAATCCCTCACCGCCGAGCCTCTCATATGCCAGAAAAAGATCCCGCGCGGTGTGAGCCCTGTTGACGGCGGCAAGAATGGCGTCGTTGAACGTCGGTATGCCCAGTTCGATGATGTCGACGCCGTTTCTCTTGAGGATGGCGATCGTTTCGTCCCGAAGAGGCACCGGCTTTGTTGAGAGGCGGAAACTTTTTACCACCCCGCGGTGTTCGTCGAAACAGGAAAAAAGCCTTTCAAGGGAGGCGGGCTCCATCCCGAAGATGTTGCCGCCGAAGAGACCCACCTCGCAGGGCTCGACCCGTCCCTGAAGGGCGCTGTCGACCCGTTCTTTGAAACTCTTTTCGCCAATGTCCGTGATGTATCCCTGGTGACAGTAGATACAGCGTTCATTGCAGCCTGAATGGGGGAGAAAGACCGGTACGACCATCGTTTTGAACCTGTCATATTGTCCATCGTTTCCTGCCCGGAATGCAAATCTTTCCATGGGCGGCCGAATGCAAGCGCCGGACAGGCGAAGGGTCACTTTTTGATCGGGAGCTCCTCCTCGAATTCGAAAAGTTCGAAGCCCAGCCCCTCGGGTCCGGTAAAGAACATGAGCCGGAGCATCCCGAGCTCCGTACTGCCGAAGCCTGTCTCGGGAACAGGCCCCGTGACCTCATATCCCCCGGAACGCAGCTTCTCTTTCCAGGCGGGAAGATCCGTCACTCTCAGGCACAGGTGGAGCACCCCGGCTACATGCCCGGCCGGATGAACGGGAAAATCCGGGCGAGGCGCAACATTCGGCTCCGTTAGAAGTTCTACGAACTGACCGTCTCCTGCGTCAACCATCGCCCGTTCCCCGGGCCCCATGCTGCCGCGGGGGTTTCGGGTCACCAGGCGAAATCCCATTGTCCCGGTGAAAAAAGCGATCATCCCGTCCATATCTCTGACCCATAAGCCTACGTGATGAATATTGACGCATTTCATGGCAGCTACCTCCGATCAAGTCTTGCGTTTCAGATAGCCATCTGCGTGTCTCGCCCACATACCGGGAATATCCCATCCAATTCCTCAACTCCTGGAAAAACGAGAATGCCGAAATTCATGCCTGCCCCCTGAATGGGATTTGTATTATCCGATACTTTACACCGGAAAGAGGAAATGTGGAATAAAACAATAAGGGCGAGACAATTCGGATTCATTTCCTGAACCTCGCCGTGAAGCGCGACAGGCATTGCTTGTCCTGGCTAAGACTTCGCGGCCTGCACAGATACAGGGGATATTCGACAAATATTAAGGCGCGGGGCGCGCCTTTTTGTCAAGAAGTGTTCTTAATCTATCAAGCAGCAGGTCGGGTGTTATCGGCTTCGAAAGAAAATTGCTTCTACCTGCAATGATGCCCTTGTCAAGCACGATGTCGTGTGCATGGCCGCTTATGAAGAGGACATTGACAGCGGGGTCCAGCGCGCTTATTTCGGCGTATACCTCCATGCCGTTTTTCTTCGGCATTATCACATCGATAATGACGAGCCCGATCTTGTGGCGATGCTGTGCAAAACTTCGGACCGCCTCTTCCCCATCCGCCGCGCCTATCACGGTATAGCCGTATTCCCCGAGTATCTCCTTCATCAGCTCGAGGGTCACGGTGTCGTCTTCAGCCACGAGGATCGTCTCCGTGCCTGAGGGCATTTTTGCTTCGATCTGTCTCGCTTTTTCCCTCTTGACCCGTACGGAGGGAAAATAGAGATGGAATGTCGTTCCCTTGCCCGGTTCGCTATCAACCGTAATATACCCGTCATGTTGTTTCACGATACCGTATACCGTGGAAAGTCCAAGCCCGGTACCTTTGCCTTCCTCCTTCGTGGTGAAGAAAGGTTCGAAAATATGCTCTTTCACCTTGTCGTCTATTCCGTGCCCTGTATCGGTCACCGACAGCCGGGCATAGGTTCCCACCCTTCCATAGCCGTGTTTGCCGATGAAGGCCCTATCGATCGATGCCTGCCCGGTGGTGATGGTCAGGATGCGGGTTTTCGTCATTGCATCCCGGGCATTGGTGGATAGGTTCATCAGAATCTGTTCGATCTGCGTACGGTCGGCCATTATCGTAACGTCTTTCGGACAGAGCTGGACACGCAGTTCTATATCCTCGTGGAGAAGCCTTTCCAGGAGCTTCTGCACACCGGTTATGATCTCGTTGATCCCGTTGGGTTCAAGATTCACGGCTTGTTTCCTGCTGAAAGCCAAAAGACTGTTCGTCAGGTTTACCGCCCTTTTTGCCGAAGAAAGGACGTGGTCCACGTAG